>NZ_BAAAPN010000103.1:0-78773 GCF_039531165.1 Nostocoides vanveenii
GGCAGAGTCGTAACTCCCATCATCGGAAGACCTCGACCCATCAACCCGACACCGACACGCCCCCACGCCGACAACCGGCTACACCCTCAAATCGGAAGAGCCGGTATGGCCCCGCGGCCGTGCAAAGGGTGGAGAGATGGACGTGACCGAGGAGCTTGTCCAGCGACTCGATTGGCACTGGACCAACCAACTGCGACCGCGACTGGCCGGGCTGACGGACGCGGAGTACTTCTGGGAGCCCGTCGCCCATGCGTGGAACGTCCGGCCGCGCGTTTCGGAGGCGACTGCGCCGCAACCCGGGACCGGGCCGATGACCGTCGACTTCACGTTCCCGCACCCCGATCCGCCGTCGGTCACGACGATCGCCTGGCGGCTGGCGCACATCGTCGTCGGCTGCCTGGGCATGCGGAACGCCTCGCACTTCGGCGGCCCACCCTCCTACGACGACTTCGCCTATGCCGCCACCGCGGACGACGCTCTCGCTCAACTGGATTCGGCGTATGCCGTTTGGCTGGCTGGCATGCGGCGCCTCGATGCCGCAGCCCTCGCCGAGCCCTGTGGTCCCGCCGAGGGCCAACGGGCCGCCCTATCGATGGCTGGTGTTGCACATCAACCGCGAGGTCAGCCACCACGGCGCCGAGATCGTGGTGCTGCGCGATCTTTGGGCCATCATGATCACATGAGTGGCAGCGGCACCCGCGAAGACCCCTGGCAGCTGACCACGGCGCCGGGGACATCGGCATACGCCATGTGGCGCGACGAAGAGGCGGACCCGCCAGCGCTGGTGTGCCAAGTCGGCTCGACCACGCTTCGCTACCACCTGAGCGCAATCGACGATCTCGCGAACTGGCTTCGGGCGCAAGGCGATTGGGTCGACCTCGGCGCCGCCGACGAGCAGAAGCCCGCCAAGCCGGCCACGGTCGAGGCCTGGGGCCGCGACGAGGGCAACCCCGTCGGCGGGTGGTACGGCCTGCGCAAGGGCTACCGCGCACGGTTCGGCATGTATCTCCCGCCGCTACTGGAGAAACTCGGCCTCGTCGAGCGGGAGCACAACCCCCGCAACAACCGCGTCCGGGCGACGAACCGATGAGTATCCCCGTGGACATCGATCGTCTGGCCGCGGTGGTCGCGGACTACTCGGCGGCCTACCTGCTCACCACCCGCGCGGACGGGCGGGTCAAGGCGGTCTCGGCCGAACCCGCCGTCACCGACGGCGTCCTGATCCTGCAACCGAGCAAGGGCAGCGCGGCCAACCTGGCGGGCAACCCGAGGGCGACGCTGCTCTTCCCGCCGCCGGCGCCCAAGGGCTATACGCTGCTCGTCGACGGCGTGGCCACCGCCGACGCACCGGAGGCGGAGATTCGGTTCACACCGCATACGGCCGTCCTGCACCGCCCGGCGCGGCACGCGGACGGGCCGCCCGCCCCCGACACCGTGACCGGCTGCGCCAACGACTGCACCCCGCTCTGATCGACCGCCCGTAGTCTTGGCGCGTGTCGGGTCGCGTGCAATCGGTCAACATCGGCCTCCCGGTGCCGGGCGGCCCAAAGGGCCTGCCCAGCGGGATCGCCAAACTTCCCGCCCCAGTCATCGAGGTCCGGGCACCGGGCCCGAAACTCGGGGGACTGGGCAGCGGAGTCGTCGGTGACTTCCTCGGCGACCGGCGCCACCACGGCGGCGACCAACAGGCCGTGTACGCCGTCGCCCGCGAGGAACTGGACTGGTGGGCCGGGCACCTCGGTCGCGAGTTGCCGGACGGGATGTTCGGCGAGAACCTCACGACGTCCGGCCTCGATGTGGACGCCTCGATCGTCGGCGAGGTCTGGAACGTGGGCACCGCCGTGCTGAAAGTCACCGGCCCCCGCGTTCCGTGCGTGACCTTTGCTTCCCGCATGCGCGAGAAGGGCTGGGTCAAGCGGTTCGCGAAGCGCGGCCGCACCGGCGCCTATCTCGCGGTCATCGAGGGCGGCGAGATCCGAAGCGGCGACGCGGTCACAGTCTCGTATGTGCCCGACCACGCGCTGACGGTGCCCGACGTCTTCCGGGCCTGGCAGGGCGACACCGAACTGATCCGTCGGGTGCTGGCCCTCGTCGAACTCGACGACGCAGACCGGACCTTCTTCACCCGCCGGCTGCGCGCCGCCGAGCGATCGCCCTGAACGGACGCCCACCAGCTGCCTCGTGGGCTTGGGGTGGCTACGGGTTCAGGATGTCCAACCAGGAGGAGCGCAACCGCGCGGTGAGCAGGGCCGGGTCGTTCAAACGCAACCCGTAGGCCGCGGGCTGCTCCTGCCCGATCGCCTTCAGCAGCACCATCGCCCGCTGGGATGGGCTGCCGGTCAACTCGAAGGCGGCCATCAGCTCCGCGACCGTCGGGTTGCCGTCATCCGTCAGCGCGTCATTCGCCTTCGCGACGATCCACAAGAATGCTGCGGCCGTCATGGCGTCCCTGGACTGACGGCGGAAGATCGCCGGGTCTGCCAACGCCACCTGGGCAATCAGGCGTCGGCACGCGGTGCGCATCTCCACGTCATACAGGTCCATCGCCGCCACGTCGGCCAGGCTCGCGATCCCCTGCACCCGCGTGGCGATGTCGGACGCCACGCCGCTGAGGTCGAGCGGCTCGTCCGGCAGCGGATCGGCATTGAGGCCCGCAACAAGGTCCGGGCTGAGTCGGGTGAGCAGGGCTTCCCGGTGCAACTGACGCCACTCCTGCGTCAACGCCTCGATCCGGGCGCGCACGATCTCCGGATCATCGCGGAGCTCGTGGTAGCGCGCCTCCCACCGATCGACCGCGACGAGTGCCGCGGCTGTGTCGCTCTGATCGCACCCGTCCACGTCGTGGCAGTAGGAGACGAAGGCGCGCAAGACGGCCGGAGCGCGCTCATACAACTCCCGCGCCAAGATCGTGGGGAGCGCTGACGTCATGAGGGTCTCGATGATCTCCGGTGTCCACAAGAGCTCATCGCCCAGCATGTCGAGCGCGAACATCGCCAGCACGTGCGCCAGATCGTGATCGGCGGGGTCGTCCCCCAGGACCGGTGCCCCGAACGGCCCGCTGAGGAAGTCGTGCGCCAGGTCCGAGGCGTCCTCTTCCAGCTCCTCGAGCTCATCGAAGTCGGCCGGATCGCGCGGAGGCAGGGGTGTGCCGCCCTCGGGAAGCAGCCTGACCAGGTGCGACAGCAGCGGCCGCAGGCCCGGCCAGGTGTCGCCGGGCGGCATCCCGTGATCGATATTTCCGTATGCCGCGATGGCCGGCTCGACCTGCGCGCGCGCGTCCGCGAGACTCACCTCGACGAAGTTGGCCCGGTGGCCATCGCGCAAGGCGATCTCGGACAAGTTGGCCACGACCTGCGGGACGCTCTCATCGATCAGGAAGGCATCCTTGACCAGCGTGCCGAAGCGGTGGTCGATATAGACGAGCAGGGAGGAGTCCGGGACCCCGGGGGCGCTCAAGCCGAGGATCAGATCGTCGCCGACATCACCCGGGATAGCCATCGCCCATGCGCTGACAATGCGCAGGTCGTCCAGTCCCGAGACGCCCAGGGGCATCGGATGCCGGCGGCCGTCGATCTCGCGGCGAATCCGCGCGGCGAGGAGTTCATCGCTAGTCAAGGTGGCGATCACCATCAGCGCGGCCGTGGTCTCGGCCAGCGGCACGTCGCTGAAGCTTTCGACGAGTTGGGTGAGCGTGGGCTTGTCCACGAGTCCGGGGGTGACCGAGTTCGGGTCCAGGGCATCGAGCACACTGGACATCAGGTCGGCCAGCGCGAGCGGCTCGGCTCGCATGGCCGTGCGGATGCCCTGGATGAGTTCCTGGTCTTCCGGCCGCATCGCGGTATGCGTGCGTACCGGGGGCCGGCCGCGGGTCGCCGATCGGTTCGGCGTGCGCCGGTTGCTGCCGTGTCCACGTTTGCTCACGGCGTCATCCGATCACGCTGGCCGCACGTATGCCGCGTGCCCCAGCACTCACTGCGGCCACGCGGAGTGCGACCAGGCACCCCGGCCGGCGCGCATCGGCGCCCGCACGGCGCGCGCCGGGCTCGCCCACTCGCGCGCCGGTCCCCGCGACTGCGCCACGTCGTCCTCGCCGGCAGCGGCCAGCACTGCAACGAGCACCGCCACCTCCTCGGGCGTCGGGTTGCCCGCGACCACGCGCACGACGCGGGGCGGAGGGCCTTGCGACTCGGCGCTCACAGCGGAATGTTCCCGTGCTTCTTGGGCGGCAGGGTCTGCCGCTTGGTGCGCAGCGCTCGCAACGCCCGGGTGACATTCATCCGGGTGTTCGAGGGCGAGATCACCGTGTCGATATAGCCCCGCTCCGCCGCGATATAGGGATTGGCCAGCGTGTCCTCGTATTCGGTCACAAAGCCCTGGCGGGCGGCCACCATATCTCCGCCCTGCGCGGCGACGTCGGCCAACTCCTTGCGATACAGAATGTTCACCGCGCCCTGCGCGCCCATCACCGCGATCTGCCCGGTCGGCCAGGCCAAGTTGATATCGGCGCCGAGGTGCTTGGAGCCCATGACGTCATAGGCGCCGCCATACGCCTTGCGCGTGATGACGGTGACCTTGGGAACGGTGGCCTCGGCATACGCATAGATGAGTTTAGCGCCGCGCCGAATGATGCCATTCCACTCCTGGTCGGTCCCGGGCAGGAACCCCGGCACATCGACAAAGGTGAGCACCGGCACATTGAAGGCATCGCACGTTCGCACAAAACGCGCCGCTTTCTCGGAGGCGTCGATGTCGAGCGTGCCGGCGAACTGCATCGGCTGGTTGGCGACGATGCCCACGCTGCGCCCGTCGATCCGGCCGAAGCCGATCAAGATGTTGGGCGCGAACAGGGGCTGGACCTCGAGGAACTCGCCGTCGTCGACGACGTGCTCGATGACGATCTTCATGTCATAGGGCTGATTCGCCGAGTCCGGGATGAGCGTGTCGAGCTCGCGGTCCTCGTCGGTCGGGTCGAGATCGTTCTCCACGTCGAAGGCGGGCGGCTCCTCGAGATTGTTCGAGGGCAGATAGGACAACAACGCCTTGACATAGTCGATGGCGTCGGTCTCGTCGGTTCCCATGTAGTGCGCATTGCCCGACTTGGTGTTGTGCGTGCGCGCCCCACCGAGGTCCTCGAAGGCCACTTCCTCGCCGGTGACCGTCTTGATCACATCGGGGCCGGTGATGAACATGTGCGAGGTCCGGTCGACCATGACCGTGAAGTCCGTGATCGCCGGCGAATACACCGCCCCGCCAGCGCACGGCCCCATGATCAGCGAAATCTGCGGGATCACGCCCGACGCATGCACATTGCGCAGGAAGATCTCGCCATAGAGGCCGAGCGAGACGACACCTTCTTGAATGCGCGCGCCACCGGAGTCGTTCAGCCCGACGACCGGACAGCCGACTTTCATGGCGAAATCCATGACCTTGACGATCTTCTCGCCGAAGACCTCACCCAGCGACCCGCCGAAGACGGTGAAGTCTTGTGCGAACACAGCCACCGTGCGCCCGTCGACCTGGCCGTAGCCGGTGACCACACCATCGCCATAGGGTCGATGCTTTTCCTGACCGAACTGGTTGCTGCGGTGGCGCGCGTACTTGTCCATCTCGATGAAGGTGCCCTCGTCGAGCAGCAGCGCGATCCGCTCGCGCGCGGTCATCTTGCCTTTGGCGTGTTGCTTTTCCACCGCCCGCGTGGAACCGGCATTGGCGACCTCGGCGACGCGTCGCTTGAGGTCGGCCAGCTTGCCGGCCGTGGTGTGGATGTCCAACTCCTGCCCAGCGACGTCATCGGCCATGCGCCGAGCCTAGCCTTGCCGTCATGCGCCCCCCGCTCGATCCCGTCCTAATCCAGGCCCGCATCAAGGAGACGTCGATCACGCGCGTCGATGTCCACGACGAGGTCACCTCGACCAATGCCCTCGCCCAGGATCAGCGTGAGCCCTGGGTCGCGGTCGTGGCCGACTACCAGACCGGCGGCCGCGGACGCCTCGGCCGCACCTGGAGCGAGACGCCCCGCGCGGGTCTCGCCGTCTCGGTCCTCGTGCCCACCCCGCCGTATGCCGTGGGCTGGCTCCCGCTGCTCACCGGCCTCGCACTGCGCCGGGCGATCGCCGCGAGCGTGGACGTACGGGCCGACCTCAAGTGGCCCAACGACCTGCTCGATCCCGCCACCGGCCGCAAGCTCGCCGGCATCCTGTGCGAGGTGACGCCGGCGGGTGTCGTCATCGGGACCGGCCTGAACGTCGACCATCAGCGAGACGAACTCCCCGTGCCGACGGCAACCTCGCTCGCCCTTGTCACTGGTCGCGCGCCTGGCGAACTCGACCGTGGGGCCGTGCTCACGGCCTACCTGATCGCCCTCTGCGAGGCGTATGCCGTTCTGCTCGCCCGCGGCGACCGCCTCCGGTCTGCGCAGGCGGAGTATCGCGCGGCCTGCACCACCATCGGCGCGGACGTCGAGATCGACCGTGGCGGTGGCGCGCTCGTGCGTGCCCGCGCGAGCGGTGTCGACGACGACGGGCGCCTGCTCGTGCGCGACGCCGATGGACGGGCAAGCGCATTGGCTGCGGGTGACGTGCGTCACGTGCGCGTGGGAGAGTAGACGCATCATCGCCTGCAGGGAGAGCAATGGACCACGACGCCGAGATCCTGGAGTTCCTCCAGGGCGTCCGTGACCAACTCCTCGGCCCACCGGCCGCGCCTGAACTGACCGCGGCGGCAACCGCACTCAACGGAGCACCGGCCGTGCCACTGCCGACCGTCGCCGCCTTCTGGCACGCTCTCGGCTTCCCCGCCGACCCCGCCGATCGCGCGGTCACCGCGGCTGACCTGCAGGCGATCGACCAACTGCGCGACCTGGTGACCGAGGGCCTGGTGGATGAGCAGCTCGCCCTGGGCATGACGCGCGCTGTCGCCCGCACGGCCGACCGGCTCTCGGTCTGGCAGACCCAGCTTGTCGCCGAGTCGCTCGCCCCCGGCGACGACGCGCCCGACTCGCACGTCGACCTCGACTCCGCCCGCGAGGTGGCTCTGCGGCTGGCCCAGGCTGCCGACCGGATGGAGCAGCTGCTCACCTATGCCTGGCGGCGTCACCTCTTCGGCGCCGTGACCAGGATGGTCAGCGACGCCGACCCCACGGACGCGGGCGCCGGGCCGCGGCGGGTCGTCGGCTTCGCCGACTTGGTCAACTTCACGTCGGTCGTGCGCCGGGCCAGCGAACGGGAGCTGGCCGTGATGGTGCAGCGTTTCGAGCGGCTGGCCTCGGACATCGTCACCGCGCACGGTGGCCGGGTGATCAAGACGGTGGGCGACGAAGTGCTCTTCGTCTCGCGGGATCCGTTGGCCGGCACAGCGATTGCGCTCGATCTGGTGGACACGATGGGGGAGGAGGAGATGCTCCCCGCCGTGCGGGTGGGGCTGGCATACGGCCCCGTGCTCTCGCGGATCGGTGACGTCTTCGGCACGACGGTCAACCGCGCGTCCCGGCTGACCGCGGTCGCCGGGTCCGGCCGGGTGCTCGCCGACGAGCAGTTGTCGGCGCGGCTGGCGGAGTTGTCCGGCTTCTCCTTGCGCACCCAGCGGCGGCGGCACCTGCGCGGGATCGGGGCGGTGACGCCGCGCGAGGTGACCCGCAGTCATGGCGAGCGAAGAGCGCTGACGGCCCTTCCTCATACGATGACACCATGACCCGGGTGCTCCTCGCCGAGGACGACATCGCGATCGCCGAGCCGCTAGCGCGCGCGCTGCGTCGGGAGGGCTACGAGGTCGAGGTCCGCGGCGACGGTCAGGAGGCGCTTGAAGAGGCGCTGCGCGGGGTCGATCTCGTCGTCCTCGACCTCGGCCTGCCGACCCTGGACGGCCTGGAGGTATGCCGGCAGTTGCGCGCCTCGGGTGCGCAGGTTCCGGTCCTGATCCTGACCGCGCGCGCCGACGAGGTCGACACGGTCGTCGGGCTCGATGCCGGCGCGGACGATTATGTGACCAAGCCCTTCCGGCTCGCCGAGCTCCTGGCACGGGCACGCGCGCTGCTGCGGCGCGGGGCGAGTGATCCCGAGCCGGCCGCCGTTCTCCACATCGACACCGAGGCCCGGCGCGCGTTCTTCCACGGCAGCGAGCTGCTCTTGACGGGCAAGGAGTTCGCCCTGCTCAGCGTGCTCTACCGCGAGGCCGGCAAGGTCGTCTCTCGTGAGCAGTTGATGCACGAGGTCTGGGACACCGACTGGTATGGCTCGACCAAGACGCTCGATATGCACATCTCGGTGTTGCGTCGCAAGCTCGGCGATGACGCCGCCGGCCCCCGCTACATCTCCACGGTCCGCGGTGTGGGCTTCCGTTTGGACCTGGGCGGCGGCTGACGGCGGATGCGTGCGCTCGTCCTGCGATCGACCATGTTGGTGGTCGCGACCTGCCTGGTCATCGTCATGGTGCCGGTGTTCGGGAGTGTGGTCCTCTTCGCCGCGCGCGCCCCGTCCGACCGGATCGTGGGCAACTCGCTCAGCGGGGCCGGGCTGGCGCTGGTCGCCCTCGGCGTCTTCGCGGTGCTTGCCCTGCTGGCCGGGGCGATCGGCATGATCGTCGCCCGGCGCCAGGCCGCCCAGTTGACCGCGCCGCTGACCGCCCTGGCCGGCCAGGCCGAGCGGCTCGGGGCCGGCCAAGAGTCGACCACGCCCCTCGCAACCGGGATCCGCGAGATCGACAAGATCAGCGAGGTCCTCGCGGCCAGTTCGATGGACATGAGCCGGGCGCTCAGTGCCGAGCGGGACTTCGCCGCCGACGCCAGCCATCAGTTGCGCACGCCGCTGGCAGCCCTGCTGCTGCGGCTGGAGGAGATCGGGGCGACCGACGATCCCGTCGTCGTGCGTGAGGAGGCCGAGACGGCGATCGCGCAGGTGGAGCGCCTGGCAGGAGTCGTTGACGACCTCATGGGCCGCGCCAAGCGGCGCCCGGCCGAGACCTCGGCCGTCTCCCTCGACTCGGTGATCGCCGCCCTCCAACGCGAGTGGCAACCGGCCCTGAGCGGGGCGCGCCGCAGCATGCGGGTCCATGGGGAGCGGGGCCTGCAGGTACTCATCCCGAGACCGGCGCTCTCGCAGATCCTCTCGACGCTCATCGAGAATTCGCTGGCCCACGGCCGGGGCACGGTCTCGGTGCACGCCCGCCGGTCGGGCCCGACCGTGGTCGTCGAAGTGAGCGACGACGGCGCCGGGGTGGCTCCAGAGATCGCCGCCCACATCTTCGAGCGGTCGGTCTCGAGCTCCGGGACCGGCCTGGGGCTCGCCCTCGCCCGCGACCTGGCCGAGAACAACTACGGCCGGTTGGAGTTGCTCCGCGCGGACACGGCGTTGTTCGGGTTGTTCTTGTCCGAGGCGTCCTCGAGTTCTTTGGCGAAGACGAACCTGCGGTAGGCCCAGAACCGGAAAAGGGTGCCCAAGCCGATGCCGAAGACGTTGGCGATATTGTCGGCGATCAGCGTCGTCAGGCCGAGGCCGTAGTGCGAGAAGGCGATCGCGCCCGCCCCGATCACCAGCGCGGCGACATTGGTCACCACGAAGAGGGTGAACTCGTGCGGTGCCGACCGGTTGCGGCGATGACGGAAAGTCCACTGCCGGTTGCCGAGCCACGAGAAGACCGTGGCGACGCTCGCCGAGACGACCTTGGCCGTGGTCGGTTTGTCCTCCAGCACCGTGTGGCGCAGGACATTCATCAGGCCGACGTCGATGACGAAGGCGAGCGCACCGATGATGCCGAACTTCACGACCTCGCGCCACAGGGTGTCGATGGTGCCGCGGGCCCAGGCGAGTGGGCTGGAGGTCGTGGACACTGCCAAAGCGTAACCGCGGCTGCTGGGGACCACGGGTATTCTCACGGGGTGGACGCGACCCCTTCGACGCCGCTGCGCGCCCCGGGGGGCTTCCCGGTCGTCGGCATCATCGGCGGCGGTCAACTTGCCCGTATGTGCGCTGGCCCGGCCATCGAACTCGGCATCACGCTCGCGGTGCTCGCCGAAGAAGCGGACGGCTCCGCCGCCCAAGCGGTGCGCTGGGCCCCGGTCGGGGACTACCGCGACCCGGCGACGGTGCTCGCCTTCGCCCGGGAGTGCGATGTCATCACCTTCGACCACGAGCACGTTCCGGCCCCGGTGCTGGCGGCACTGGCCGACGCCGGCATACCGATGCATCCGTCGCCCGCCGCGCTCGTCTACGCCCAGGACAAACTCGCGATGCGTGCGCGGCTGGGGGAACTCGGCATACCGTGCCCGCGGTGGCAGGCGGCGCAGTCCGCCGAAGACGTCGCCGCCTTCGGGGCGGAGGTCGGGTGGCCGGTCATCGCCAAAGTGCCCACCGGCGGATACGACGGCAAGGGCGTGCTGGTGATCGACGGCCCGGCAGACGTCGCGGAGTGGCTCGAGCGTGGACCGGTCCTGCTGGAGGAGCGCGTCGACTTCGTGCGCGAACTGGCCGTCCTCATCGCGCGCTCGCCTTCGGGGCAGGCGGCAGCGTGGCCGGTCGTCGAAACGATCCAGCAAGACGGCATCTGCGTCGAGGTGCAGGCTCCGGCCGAGGGTCTCGCTGACGAACTCGCAGCCGAAGCGACCCTCGCCGGGCTGCGCCTGGCCGGAGAACTGGCCGTGACGGGGGTGCTCGCGGTGGAGATCTTCCAGACCCTCGACGGCGGCTTCGTCGTCAACGAACTCGCGATGCGCCCGCACAACAGCGGCCACTGGAGCATGGACGGCGCCGTGACCGGGCAGTTCGAGCAGCATTTGCGTGCGGTGCTCGATCTGCCGCTCGGTGCGCCGACGCCGCTCGCGCCGGTGACGGTAATGGCCAATGTGCTGGGGGGCGACTATCCGCAGCTCTATCCGGCCTACCGCCACCTGCTCGCGCGGGATCCCGGGCTGCGAATGCATATGTACGGCAAGGGTGTTCGGCCCGGACGCAAGATCGGCCATGTCAATGTCGTCGGCGCCGACCGGGCGCAACTGAGCGAGCGTGCCCGGCACGCCGCGGACTATCTCTCGGGAGTGATCACCGAATGACCGAATCCCCGCTCGTGGGCCTCGTCATGGGCAGCGATAGTGACTGGCCCGTGATGGAGCAAGCGGCAATTGCCTTGCAGGAGTTCGGAATCGCCTTTGAGGCCGATGTCGTCTCTGCCCACCGGATGCCCGAGGACATGATCACGTATGGCCGCGAGGCTGCCGCCCGGGGATTGCGGGTCGTGATCGCGGGCGCGGGCGGGGCGGCGCACCTGCCCGGGATGCTCGCGTCGGTCACGCCGCTGCCGGTGATCGGGGTGCCGGTGCCGCTGACCTACCTGGACGGGATGGACTCGCTGCTCTCGATCGTGCAGATGCCGGCCGGCGTGCCGGTCGCGACGGTCTCGATCGGCGGAGCCCGCAATGCCGGGCTGCTCGCGGCCCGCATCCTCGGGTGCGGGGAGGGCGAGGAGGCGGCCCGGGTGCGGGCGGCCGTGGTGAGTTTTCAGGCGGGGATGCGGGACACGGCATACGCCAAGGGGGCGGCGCTGCGGGGACGGGCGGGCGGCTGACGCCGAGCGTCAGCGCCCGGGCATGAGGCGCTTGTTCTCGATCTTGGGGCAGGTGTCCATGACGACGTCGAGGCCGGCGCGGCGCGCACGGTCGGCGGCCGCGGCGTCCTTGACGCCCAACTGCATCCAGATGGCGTCGATCGAGAGGCGGTCCTTGTTGGCGATGACCTCGTCGACGATCGCTCCGACATGCTGGGAGTTGACGAAGCAGTCGACGACCTTGACGTCCACGCCGTCGGGGATGTCGGAGATGCTCGCGTAGCCCGGCTCGCCGTGGACCGTCTCGGCCTTGGGGTGGACCGGGATGATGCCCTTGTCGAGCTCGTACTTCAGATAGCGGGCGATCCGCCAGGCGTCCCGCTCGCGGTTGTCGGAGAGGCCGACGATAACCCAGATGCCAGGATCGATGAGCAGGTCGTCGATCAGGTCCGGGTCGTTCAGATGAGTCAGTGTCATCGGTTCACTATGGCAGCAAAGCGCCCGGTCAGTCCGAGCCGAAGAGGTCGCGGGTGTAGACCTTGTCGGCCACATCGGCGAGTTCGGGGGCACGGCGGTTGGCGACGATCACATCGCTGCGGGCCTTGAACTCGGCGAAGTCGTGCACCACCTCGGAGCCGTAGAAGGACGCATCCTCCAGCTCGGGCTCGTAGACGATCACCGAGATCCCCTTGGCCTTGATCCGCTTCATGATGCCCTGCACCGAGGAGGAGCGGAAGTTGTCCGAGCCGGCCTTCATGATCAACCGGTAGACGCCCACAACGCGCGGGCGGCGCGAGACGATGTCGGCTGCGACATAGTCCTTGCGGGTGGTGTTGGCATCAACGATGGCGCTGATCATCGTCTGGGGCACGTCCTGATAGTTCGCCAGCAATTGCTTCGTGTCCTTCGGCAGGCAGTAGCCGCCATAGCCGAAGGACGGGTTGTTGTAGTGGCTGCCGATCCGCGGGTCCAGCCCGACACCCTCGATGATCTGGCGGGTGTCGAGGCCGTGCGTGGAGGCGAAGGTGTCGAGCTCATTGAAGTAGGCGACGCGCATCGCCAGATAGGTGTTGGCGAACAGCTTGATCGCCTCGGCCTCGGTCGATCCGGTCAGCAGGACCGGTGTGTCGTCGTCCTCGCTTGCCGCGGCCAACAGATCCGCGAACCGACGGCCACGATCGCTGACCTCGCCGACGACGATCCTCGAGGGGTGCAGGTTGTCATGCAGGGCCCGGCCCTCGCGCAGGAACTCGGGGGAGAAGATGACATTCTCGGTGCCCAGCCGCCGCCGCACACCCGCGGTGAACCCCACCGGGATCGTCGACTTGATGACCATGACGGCGTCCGGGTTGATGCGCATGACGTCCCGGATCACTGACTCGACCGAGCGGGTGTCGAAGTAGTTCGTCACCTCGTCGTAGTTCGTGGGCGTCGCGATGATGACGAACTCGGCCTCGGCATACGCCTCGTCCGGGCTGACCGTATAGGTGATGTCGAGGCGCTCCTGATTCAGGAAGCGCTCGATGTCCGGGTCGCTGATCGGGCTCTCGCCCGCTTGCAGCATCGCGATCTTGCGGGCATCGATGTCGTGGGCGAAGACGCGGTTCTGCCGGGCGAGCAGCATCGCCAGCGAGAGACCGACATACGAGGTGCCGACGACGGCGATGGTGGCGGGTGCGGCGGGGGTGGACACGATTGGGGAGTCTAAGCGGCGGTGGGCCGGGCTGAGTTCACGCGCGGGTAGCGTTGCGGGCATGCGATTCGGAATGTTCATCCCGCAGGGCTGGCGCATGGACCTCGCCGGCATCGACCCCGACCAGCACTGGGGCGTGATGGCCGGCCTGGCGCGGCGCGCCGACGCCCAGGCCGAGTGGGAGTCGATCTGGGTCTACGACCACTTCCACACCGTCCCGATGCCGAGCCAGGACGCGACGCACGAGGCCTGGACGCTGATGTCCGCCTTTGCCGCGGTGACCGGGCGGGTGCGGCTCGGGCAGATGTGCACGTGCATGAGCTACCGCGACCCCGCCTATCTCGCCAAGGTCGCGGCGACGGTCGATGTGATCTCCGAGGGGCGGGTCGAGATGGGCATCGGCGCGGGCTGGTACGAACACGAGTGGCGCGCCTATGGATACGGCTTCCCCAGTGCGGGCGAGCGACTGGGCCGGCTGCGCGAGGGCGTCGAGGTCTTCCGCCAGGCATGGACCACGGGCTCGGCCACGCTTGCCGGCGAGCACTACCAGGTTGATGGGGCACAGGTCTGGCCGCGCCCCCTGCAGGGCACGAGCGCCCCCGGATCGGCGAGCAACGGCATACCGATGTGGATCGCCGGTGGCGGGGAGAAGAAGACGCTGCGCATCGCGGCCGAGTATGCCGACTACACCAACTTCGACGGCTCGCTCGAGGGGTTCGCGGCCAAGTCGGCGATCTTGGCGGGGCACTGCCGCGACATCGGCCGCGACTTCGGGTCCATCACCCGCACGGCCAACTACAACGTTGTCATCGGCGCAAACCAGAAGGAGATCGACGACCGCCTCGCCTGGCTGGTCGACCACTACAAGCGATCCGGCGTGCCCGACCAGATCCTGCAGGCCCAGCTGCCCGGCATCAAGAACGGCCCCGCCGTCGGGACGCCCGAGCAGATCGCCGAGCGCCTGGTCGCCTTGGAAGGCCTGGGCATGGCGTATGCCATCTGCTACTTCGCCGAGGCGGCCTACGACCTCTCCGGGGTCGAGCTCTTCGAGCAGCAGGTGATCCCGGCGCTCTCGGACGCCTCGCCCGAGCAGCCGCACCACCGGCGCTGGCACCTGCCCGGCCGCGACTGACACGCCTGGTATGACCGCGGTCACCTCGCGGCGGCTGGTCTCGGCGCCGCGGTCTAGCCTGGCGATATGACCAACCCTGACTTCGACACCTACCGGCTTTCCGAGGACCACGAGGCGATCCGGGACGCGATCCGCGACATTGCGACCGACAAGATCGCTCCGTATGCCGCGGACGTCGACGAGCAGGCGCGCTACCCGCAGGAGGCGCACGACGCGCTCGTGGCGTCCGAGTTCTTCGCGCCGCACGTGCCCGAGGAGTATGACGGCGTGGGCGCCGACGCGCTCGCCACCTGCATCGTCATCGAGGAGGTCGCGCGAGCCGATGTCTCGGCGTCGCTGATCCCGGCGGTGAACAAGCTCGGCTCGATGCCGCTGATGATCGCGGCGAGCGAGGAGGTCAAGAAGCGTTACCTGCCCAGGCTCGCGGCGGGTGAGGGGTTCGCCTACGGCCTGTCCGAGCGCGAGGCCGGCAGCGACACGGCCGGCATGACCTGCCAGGCCCGCGACAACGGCGACGGCACCTTCACTCTCAACGGTGGCAAGGCGTGGATCACCAATGCCGGTGTGGCAGAGCTCTATACGGTCATGGCCGTCACAGACCCCGGTGGTCGCCGCGGGGCGAATGTCACCGCCTTCGTCGTCGAGAAGTCCGACCCCGGATTCGGTTTCGGAGAGAAGGAGCGCAAGCTCGGGATCAAGGGCAGCCCGACGCGCGAGTTGCTCTTCGACAACTGCACCATCCCCGAGGACCGGATGGTCGGTGCGCGCGGTGAGGGGCTCAAGGTCGCGTTGAAGACGCTCGACCACACCCGGATCACCATCGGCGCCCAGGCCGTCGGAGTGGCGCAGGGGGCCCTGGACGTGGCGCTGGCCTATGTCAAGGAGCGCAAGCAGTTCGGCAAGGCCATCGCCGAGTTCCAGGGCCTGCAGTTCATGCTCGCGGACATGGCCATGGAGCTCGAGGCGGCGCGGCAACTGGTCTATGTGGCCGCGGCCAAGTCGGAGCGGCATGACCGGGACCTGTCCTTCTTCGGGGCCGCGGCAAAGTGCTTCGCCTCGGATGTCGCGATGAAGGTCACCACCGACGCCGTGCAGCTGCTCGGTGGCGCCGGCTATGTCAAAGACTTCCCGGTCGAGCGGATGATGCGCGACGCCAAGATCACCCAGATCTACGAGGGCACCAATCAGATCCAGCGGATCGTCATGGCCCGCCAGTTGTTGCGCTGACGCGTCAAGGGGCCTTGGTCGGCAGCAGTTCGGCCGGAATCGCGTCGTCACCTCGCAGGGCGCTGAACAGGCGCTCGGCGCCGGCGGCGTCCCACTCGACGGCAAGCCCGGCCGCAGTCGGCAGGCCGGGGTTGGAGACCGGCACCGTCACGGAGTTGCCCTTGCCCCCGGCGACCGCGCGCAGCCCGAGGAACGCCCGCGAGGTGCCGATCATCCCGTCATCGCTGCCGATGGCGACGGCGCTGCCCGCGGACGTGCCGATCGAGTGCAGGCGCCAGGGGAAAATCACCGTCGAGGGCGTGCCGATCTTGCCCATCAGGGCGCCGAGGAATTGCCGCTGCCGCTTGACGCGCCCGAGGTCGCCCTCGGGGTCGGAGTAGCGGGCCCGGACATAGCCCAGGGCGTTCTTGCCGTTCAGCGTCTGGCAGCCGGCCGGCAGGTCGATGTGCGCCTTCTCGTCGTTCATCGCGTGCGGTAGGCACATCCGCACCCCGCCGACCGCGTCGACGAGGTTGGCGAAGCCAGCGAACCCGATCTCGACATAGCCGTCCAGGTGCAGGCCCGTCGACTTCTCGATGGTCGCAGCGAGCAGCGGCGGGCCGCCGATGGCGAAGGCGGCGTTGATCTTGTTCATCCCGTGCCCCGGGATCTCCACATAGGAGTCGCGCGGGATCGACAGCAGCGTCGGATCGCCGCCGCCGGTGTGCAGCACCATGATCGAGTCGGTGCGCGCCCCCTCGGCGTAGCCGGTGCCCAGTTCCTTGCGCTGCTTCGGCGTCAGCTTGGCGCGGGCGTCGGAGCCCACCATCAGGTAGTTGCTACCGGCCGTGTCGGAGATGTGGCCGCCGGCCGGGGTGGCATCGACGCGCCCAACGCTCGACCAGGCGCCGTGGACGGCCCAGATCGTCGCCGCGACCCAGGCGATCGCGGTCACGAGCAGCAACGCCACGACCCGCCTAACCGTATGCCCGGTGCCCCGCGGCCTCGGTGGCGGAACCAGCCGCTCGGGCCGGGTCGGCCGGGCCGGCGGAGCTGCCGGCCCGGTGGGCATCGTCGGCTCCGGCCGGTGTGACCACGCGGGGGGAGCGTCGAAATCGTCATCGTGCCAGCCGACATACGGGTCGCGCGGCTGGGTGGGCAGCGCCTGGGTGCGGTCGCCGACGGGCGGTGCGGGGGGAGTCGCGGACGGCGTCCGGCGCCGCTGGGGAATGGCCCGCGCGTCGCCCGATGTGTCACGTCCGTCGAAGCGATCGCTCACGTGCGCACCAAACGCTCGACGGGCCGGGTCATGCCGGACAGGGTAAACGCCCGACCTGACCCGAGCCGGGATACTTGGGGCGTGCCGACGCCGCAGACTGCAGATTTGCCCACCGAATGGCCGCTCGTGTCGGTCATCGTGCCCATCCTGAACGAGGAGCGGCACCTGGCCGATGCGGTCGCGATGATCTCGGCTCAGGACTACCCCGGTGAGGTGGAGATCGTGCTCGCGCTCGGCCCATCGAGCGACCGGACCGACGAGGTGGCCGCCGTGCTCGCGGGCCGCGACGCGCGCATTCGTCTCGTCCCCAACCCCACCGGCAAGACGCCGACCGCCCTCAACGCGGCCATCGGGGCCTCGCGCGGCGAGATCATCGCGCGGGTCGACGGACACGCCGAGATCCCGGTCGACTACCTGCGCATCGGCGTCTCGACCCTGATCGCCCAGGAGGCCGACAATGTCGGCGGCGTGATGCATGCCAGCGGACGCACCGATTTCGAGCGCGCCGTCGCCGCCGCGATGCGCAGCCGGATCGGCGTGGGCAATGCCGCCTTCCACGTCGGTGGTGCCGCCGGCCCCGCCGAAACGGTCTATCTCGGGATCTTCCGGCGGGCCGCCCTGGTCGCCGTCGGCGGCTTCGACGAGCACTACGAGCGAGCGCAGGACTGGGAGATGAACCACCGCATCCGAGCCCGCGGCGGGCGGATCTGGTTCACACCCGACCTGGTCGTCACCTACCGCCCGCGGAGCACGCCCGGTGCCCTGGCCAGGCAATACTTCCAGTACGGCCGGTGGCGCCATGTCATCGCCCGGCACCACGAGGGCTCGATCAATCTGCGCTATCTCGCGCCGCCGACCATGGTGCTCGGGACTGCCGCCGCGGGACTTGTGGGTTTAGTGTGGCGTCCGGCATGGTTGGTTCCGACGGCGTATGCGGGGGCTGTGACGTTGGGGGGACTCCTCGCCGCCCGCGGCGAGAATCCCCGCACGCGCGCGTTGACGCCGGTCGCGCTGGCCGTTATGCACTGGGCATGGGGAGTCGGCTATCTCTCCTCGCCGCCGGAACTGGCGCGCGGACGGATCGCCGATCCACGAACTGGAGGATCGTTATGACAACTCGCCGGTATGCCGCTGTCCGCGGCCTGCGTGCCGCGGCCGGTGCCGCTGTGATCGCCCTCGCTACCGTGTCGGTGCCGGCGGCGACGGCGGCGCCCAGCGCTGCGGGAGGGGGTGCGGCATACGGCCAACGGGGAGTCGACCGGACGCAGACGCCCAGCGCCGGGTCTGCCGCGGCCGCGAACTGGACGATCACCGGAGCGGGCGCCGGGCATGGCGTGGGGATGAGCCAGTACGGCGCGCTCGCCCAGGCCAACGCCGGGTGGAAGGCCGCGCAGATCCTGAAGTTCTACTATCCGGGCACCACGATGGGCCCGGCCGCCGACGCGATGACGTTGGTGGTCAATGTCCAGGACCACGTGACCAGTTCGACGGTCACGACCTCGGCACTCGCGGCCGGCGGCGGGGCCTTCACGGTCAGTGCCGGGGGCGTCACCATGTCCGGTGGGGCCAGCACGAGCGTGACCTTCACCGGATCCGGGTCCACCGTGACCGCGTCGTGCGCCGCGTGCACCGGCCGGAAGACAGTCAGCGGCGGCACGGTCACGATGCGCTTCGCCGACGGTAAGACTCTGGCCAATGTCGGCACCAACCGTTTTGACGTCGGCATCCTCACCGTGACCCCCTCGGACACCGGGACGGCCGTGCAGGTCGGACTGCGGGTGCGACTGCACGATGAGTATCTCGACCGGATCGCGGAGATGCCCTGGTCGTGGCCGGCCGGTGCGCTGCAAGCCCAAGCCGCGGCCGCGCGCGCCTATGCGCTGAGCAAGATCAAGGACGGCCTGCGCCCCTCATGCGGCTGCCATGTCTACAACAACACGGACGACCAGGTGTTCGCCGGGTATCCGGCGAGCGGCAATCTCCCTACCTGGGACGCGTGGAAGGCCGCCGTGCGCTCGGGTGGCAGCGCGACGACCGGTCAGGTCCCGAAATACGCCGGCAGCGTGATCCGCGCCTTCTATTCGCCGAGCAATGGCGGGTGGACGCAGTCGAGCGCTGAGGCGTGGGGGACGGCGCTGCCCTATCTGATCAGTGCCGCGGATCCGTGGTCGACCAAACCCGGCAATCCCTATCTGTCGTGGACGCGCACTGTCTCCGGGGCCGACCTGGCGGCGGCGGCCGGCGTGTCGGATGTCGCCCGTCTCGATCTGAGCAGGCGCACCCAGGCCCATGCGCTCGGCACCGTTTATGCGTATGCCGGCAACGGAGCAACCGGGAAGGTGGCGGGGACGACCTTCGCCGCGCGGCTCGGTCTGCCCTCCTCCTGGGTCCGGCACCGCGTGGAACGGGTGACGGGAGCAGACCAGAGCGCCCTGGCGGCGGCGGTCGCGCGCAGTGTCCCAGTGGATGCGCAGACCGTGGTGCTCGTCAGTGCCGACCCCGCGAAGCTGCCCGACGCCGTTGCCGCGCCGCCGCTGGCGAAGACGCTTGGTGCGCCTCTGCTGCTCACCGATCAGTACGCCTTGCCGATGCCGACCGTCGGTGAGCTGAATCGCCGGGTGTCGTCCCTGAAGTACGCCGTGATCATCGGAGGCGCCAACTCTGTCGATCAGCGGGTGCTCGACCAGTTGACGGCGCGGGGATTGACGGTGAGCCGGATCGACGGCGCGGACCGCTACGAGGTGTCGAAGAATGTCGCGCTGCGGATGGGCCAGATCAAGCCGGTCACCAATGCCGTCGTCGTCGGCGGTGCCGCCCTGCCGGACGCCGTCAGCGTCGGTGGCCCGGCCGTCGGCACGCGCTCGCCGATCCTGTTCACGCCGGCGGCGGACCTCGGCGCGGCTGCCGCAGCGGCGATCGACACGCTGAAGCCCACGACCACCCAGGTCGTGGGCGGTCCCGCATCGGTGTCGGGACTGGTGGTCTCCACGCTGCAGAAGCGCGGCATCACCACGATCCGCCTATCAGGCGCCAATCGCTATGAAGTCTCGGTCGCCGTCGCGGGCTTCTTCGCACCCAAGATGCCCGGGAGCAAGGTGGTCTTGGCCGCCGGCGACGACGGCTTCTTGATGGATGCCTTGCTCGGCGCGCCGCTGGGCCGGCCGACGGTGCTGGCGATCCACGACCATCTGCCCAGCGCCGTGGCGCGCTATCTGCAGACGCTGAACTGGCTCGGCACGCTGACGGTCATCGGCGGATCGAGCCATGTGGACGACGCGAGCGTGCAGGCGGCCGCCGAGTCCTGATCAGCGGCGGTCGATGAGCACCGGCTGGGTCGCATAGGCGACGAAGCCGCGCGCGTCCGAGATGGTCGCGTGCGCGACGCCGATCCCGTCGGCAGCGACGTGCGTCGCCGCATCGAGGTAGATCCACTCGCCCTCGGCGGGCCGAAGGCAGGTGACGGTGATGCTCGGCGGGATGAACAGCCAACCGTCGAGATGTAGCGGAGCGCTGATGCCATTGGTCGAGTCGGCGACCGCCGCCACCAGCTGCGTGTGGGTCGGCGCCTCGCCCGCCACGATTGCCGTATGCGGCCGGGCCCAGACCGCGGCCGGCCCCTCGATGTCGAAAGCGCCGCTCGCCCAACGCCATTCGATGCTGCGGCCGTAGCCCCACGCCGGGTCCATGCCGGGGAAATAGCGCTGCTCCTGGGGGCCGGGCAGCCCGCGCGCGGGCGGCGCCCAGTCGGCCGGCTCGGCCCGGTCGTCCTCCCGGTGGATCAGCCAGGCGCGCATGACGACCGCTGCCCGCTCACCGAAGGTGAGTTCGGCTTCGACCAGCGCCACCCGCCGACCGGGGCGGACCGTGCGGGTGGTGACACGGCATACGCCCTGGGGGATGGGTGCCAGGAAGTCCGCGGTGAAGCGGGCGACGCGCATAGTGGGGTCGTCGTGATGGCGCTCGATCTCGCGCACGCACAAGGCGGACGGCGGGCCACCGTGTTGGGCCGCGAAATCCCACGGGCTCTGCGTCGCGGTGGTCGACTCGAAGCGCCCCTCGCCGAGGGGCAGGTAGTACGCCTCCGGCGCGGTCATTCCAGGTCGAGCGTCAACTCGGGCCCGGTCGCCGCGCGCACCTCGTCGACGCTGACGCCCGGCGCGAGCTCGCGCAGCACCAAGCCGGCATCCGTGACGTCCATGACCGCCAGGTCGGTGATGATCCGCTGGACCACCCGTTTGCCGGTCAGCGGGAGTGCGCACTCGGCGAGGATCTTGTGGGAGCCGTCCCGGGCCACGTGCTCCATCAGCACGATCACCCTTTTGGCCCCGTGCACGAGGTCCATCGCGCCGCCCATGCCCTTGACCATCTTGCCGGGGATCATCCAGTTGGCGATGTCGCCGGTGACGGAGACCTGCATGGCACCGAGGATGGCCGCGTCGACCTTGCCGCCGCGGATCATCCCGAAGCTGGTCGCCGAGTCGAAGATGCTGGCGCCCCGGCGCAGGGTGACGGTCTCCTTGCCGGCGTTGATCAGGTCGGCATCCTCCTCGCCCTCGACCGGGTAGGGGCCGATGCCGAGGATGCCGTTCTCCGACTGCAGCACGATGTGCACATCGTCGGGAACGTAGTTCGGGACCAGCGTGGGCAGGCCGATGCCGAGGTTGACGTAGTCGCCGTCGTGGAGTTCGCGGGCCGCGCGCGCCGCCATTTCTTCGCGGGTCAGTGCCATCGCTCAGCCCTCCTGGCTCGCCGGGCGCGGGCGCGTGGTGCGGCGCTCGATGCGTTTGTTCGCCGCCTGCTGCGGGGTCAGCGGGACGACGCGCTGGACGAAGATGCTCGGGGTGTGGATCTGGTCCGGGTCGAGCTCACCGGGTTCGACCAGCTCTTCGACCTCGGCGATCGTCACCCGGCCGGCCATCGCGGCGAGCGGGTTGAAGTTGCGGGCTGTCGAGCGGTAGATCAGATTGCCGTGACGATCGCCCTTCCACGCCCGCACGAGCGCGAAGTCGGTCGAGATCGCTTCCTCCAGGACGTAGGTGCGCGTCTCGCCGCCCACGGTGAACTCGGCCGTCGCCTTCGGCGGTGAGGCGAGCGCGATGGTGCCGTCCGCGGCATACCGCAAGGGGAGACCGCCCTCGGCGATCTGGGTGCCCACGCCGGTCGCGGTGTAGAAGGCGGGGATCCCCGATCCGCCCGCGCGCAGCTTCTCGGCGAGGGTGCCTTGGGGTGTGAGGTGGACTTCGAGTTCGCCGGCGAGGAATTGCCGCTCGAACTCCTTGTTCTCACCGACATAGGAGCTGATCATCGTCGCGATCCGGCGGTCGGCAAGCAGGATGCCCAGGCCCCAGTCGTCGACACCGCAGTTGTTGCTGACCGCGGTCAGCCCCACAGGGCCGGCGTGGTGCACCGCCTGGATCAGGACACTGGGAACTCCGCACAGCCCGAAACCGCCGACGGCGAGGGTGGCGCCGTCGGTGATATCGGCGACTGCGTCGGCGGCATTGACGACGACTTTGTCCATGACCTCACTGTATGCCGTGCCTGAAGACACGCCCCTGGGCCTTGCCTTTCGGTGTGACTCGTGGGACAAATGATGCGGCCCGCCACCGACGGCGGCCGCCGCCCGCGTGTCGTCCCGCGACGGCCCCGGCTCGACGCAGCCGGCTCATCCAGGAGTGTCCACCCGTGCCCATCCGCCCTCGTCGCGCCGCTGTCGCCGCCACCGCGGCCGCGCTCGGATTCGTCCCCATCGCCGCGTTTGCCGCGGTTCCCCCGCCGCCCACCCCACCCCAGCCGCTGCCCTCGGCCGTCGACGTGCTCGACCCGAGCTACGAACCGCAGACGACCTGCGATCAGGTGACCAAGCCGGGTGTCGCCGACTTCGCCACGCTGATGTCGACGCACTACAACCGGCTCTCCTACGGGACGGTGCGGCCGTGCCAGTCCGATGACAGCCAGCACTACGACGGCCGGGCCCTGGACTGGATGCTCAACGCCGGCAATGCGGCCGACAAGGAGATCGCGGACGCGGTCACGACCTGGCTGACCAAGCCGGTCAATGGCGTCTATGGCGCGAATGCGCGGCGCTTCGGGATCATGTTCATCGTCTGGAACCACAAGGTGTGGAAGGCCTATCGGAACCCGGAGACGTGGTCGACCTACACCGGTGCGGTGCCGCACACCGACCACATCCACTTCAGCTTCTTCTGGGACGGCGCGTGCAAGCGCACGAGTTGGTGGACCGGCGTTGCACTGAAGACGTGGAGCGCCGCCAAGTGCTCGACCGCGACCGGGCCGCTGGTGAGCGTCGACACCGAGTTCACGAAGTACAAGGACACGGTCCTCAAGCCGGGCGCCACCGGCGCGGCGGTCACCCTCGCGCAGAAGAATCTGCCGGGCGTGACGGTCGATGGCGATTACGGGCCGCAGACCACTGCCGCGGTGCGCAAGTTCCAGACGAAGTGGAGCTTGAACGTCAACGGGTGGGTCAACAAAGGTGTCTGGAATCAGATGGAGCGCCTGCAGTATCCGCTGATCAAATACCGCACCACCACCGTGCTCCGCTCGGGCATGACCGGGCAGGCGGTCAAGGATGCGCAACGGGCACTGCGGGTGACGCAGGACGGCGAGTTCGGTTCGTCGACCTTGGCCGCCGTCAAGCGGGTGCAGGGGAAGTACCGCATCGCCCAGACCGGCGTCATCCGCGCCCTGACGTGGGCCGCGCTGGATGAGGAGTTGCGCTCGCGGATGCGGCAGGCCGAGTTCGACCGCGAGCTCGAACGGGCCCTCAGCTAGCGACGCCCTCGGCGCGCAGCCGGTCGGCGGGGGCGGGGCCGCCGATCGTCAGCACGAGCGAGCCGTCGGCCGCATAGGTCCTGATCGCCAGGCGCAGGAAGGTCTCGAGGTCCTCGGTCTCGGTGTGGACACGCGCCCGGGCCATGCCGGTGACGCGCACGTAGGCCGCGAGATCGGCATAGGTGCTCGACTCGCCGGCCGCGACCAGGGCGAGATCGGAGTCGGCGGCCTCCTGGAAAGCGCCGAAGGTGTCGGGGAAGCCGGCGAGTTCGCGGGCCTCGTCGACGGCGTCGGCGGGCAGGGTGGATGTGGCCTGGCGGGCCAGCGCCGCGAGGGTGACGACGACGAGCGGGGCGTCGGTGGGAGCGGCCGGGTCCGTTGTCACGAGGACATCCGGTGTCGCCGGCGGCGGCAGGCTCACCGTCGCCCCGGTGGCCCAGGCGGCCAGCGTCCAGTAGAGCGTGCGCCAGTGTGGGGGCAGGTCGATCGCGACCACGGTGCCCGGGCCGGCGTCGAACTCCTCCTGCAGCAGGTTCGCGGCCTTGGCGACCCAGTTGTTCAGGACGCGCGCGGAGAGTTCGATGCGTTCGCCGGTGCGGTCGTCGTAACACGTGATGCGCGGCCGGGCAGGGTCGCTGCGCAGCAGGTGGGGGAGGAGGTGGTCGGGGCGCACCGAGGC
This sequence comes from Nostocoides vanveenii, assembly GCF_039531165.1. Classification (NCBI taxonomy): domain Bacteria; kingdom Bacillati; phylum Actinomycetota; class Actinomycetes; order Micrococcales; family Intrasporangiaceae; genus Nostocoides; species Nostocoides vanveenii. The sequence goes on from NZ_BAAAPN010000103.1 coordinate 24,317, forward strand.
ATCGTAGGTGGGGAGTCGGTGGTGCTGTCTAGGCTGGCCGCCGTGACCGCAATCGGGGACGTCGTGCAGCGGGCCGTGCTGGTGCTCGGCTCGCTCCTTGTCGCGACCTCGGCGTTGGCAGCCGTGCTCGGGGGGCTCGGGTGGTGGCGGCCGCTGGTCGTCTGGCCCCTGCTCGCGGTGATGCTGGCCGGATTGGCGCTGCTGGTCCGCCCGGTGCGCCCGGTGCCGATCGGCGTCGGGCCGGCGCTCGCAATGCTGGCGGTTGCCCTGGCCGCCGGCTGGTGGGCGGCGGCCACCCACAACGGGCAAGTGCTGCCGCGACGGGACGCCGGGTCCAATCTGCAAGCGGCCCTGGCCCTGGCCGAGACTGGGCATCGGGTGCTGGCCATCGATCCGGCCGCGTTCGGTGGGGCGGCGGTTCTCGGGATCCCCGGCATCACGCTGGCGAGTCCGGCCTTTTATCAGGTCGGTTCGGCCGGGGCGCCGGCGATCGAACCGCAGTTCGTGATCGGGCCGGCCGCGATCTATTCGCTCGGTGACTGGATCGGGGGGATCGGCGCGATGCTCGTGCAGCCGGCGTGGTTGTCGGCGTTCGGCGTCCTCGGGCTCTCGATCCTGGCCGCCGTCACGGTCGGGCCGTGGTGGGGACCGGTCGCCGGCGCGCTGGCCGCGCTGACCTTCCCGATGCTGCACGTGGCCCGGGCGACCTACTCCGAGCCACTGGCCTTGGTCACGCTCGCAGCCGGGCTGCTCGGCTGTGTGCTCGCGGCGCGGCACGAGGACCGGCGGGCCGCGCTCATGGCCGGGCTGCTGATCGGCGGGACCTGCCTGGTGCGCATCGACGGACTGCGCGAGGCCATGCTTCTGATCCCGGTGGCCGCTCTCGGGGCGATCCAGGAGCGCAGGTGGCCGCGGGCACTGCTGGCGGGGGCAGGCATCGGTGTCGGCGTGTCCTTTGCGGCTGGGTTGGCCCTGTCCCGCGAGTATCTCGGGAGCATTGCCGCGAGCCTGGTGCCGCTCGTGGCCCTTGCGGTGGCGCTAGCGCTGGCCGGTGCGGCGACCCTCGTGGCGGCTCGTCGAGGGATGGGCCTGCCCGACTCCGTTCGTCGCTCCTTGTCCGCCGCCCTGGTGATCGCGGTGCTGGTCATCGGGGTGGCCCTGACCCTGCGACCCCTGGTCATGACGGTGCGGCAGAGCGCCGAGGACCCCGGCTCCCACGTGGTTGCGGGCCTGCAATTGCGTCAAGGACTGCCAATCGACGGCGGCCGGACCTATGCCGAGCAATCGGTCACCTGGCTGGCCTGGTGGGTCGGACCGATCGCCCTGGTGACCGCGCTCGTCGCCCTGGCTTGGGGGGTGCGTCGGATGGCCCTGGCGTGGCAAGCGGATGAGGTTCTGCCGGCATGGTCCGGGCCATTGGTGGTGGCCGCGGGCTCGACGCTGCTGACGCTCTACCGGCCCGGGATCACGCCGGACCATCCGTGGGCCGAGCGGCGGTTGGTGATCGCGATCCCGCTTGTCGTCGTCCTGGTGGTTGCGGCCGCCGCATGGCTGTGGCGCTGCGGGCCCGCTCGGCACCGGCGGGCGTTCCGGATCCTGGCGGCCGCCTGCGCCGCCGCGCTGGCCGTGCCGACCGCGCTCGCGAGCTGGCCGCACCGGACGGAGCGGGTCGAGCGCGGATCATTGAGCGCGATCGTCTCGGTCTGTCATGCCCTCGTCGACGGCGATGTCGTGCTGGCCGTCGATTCGCGGGCCGCAAACGAGTGGCCCCAGGTCGTGCGTGGGCAGTGCGGCCGTCCGGCCCTGTCGACGACCACCGCCCTGCGGCGCGACCCGGCAGCGCTGCGGTCCGCTGTGTCCGAGATCGCCGCCGCCCTCCCGGCTGGTTCCCGCCTGATCCTGCTCGCCGCGGACTCCGCCGACGCGCTAACGGCCCTGGGCGCGACCCCCACCCAGGCCGTCGACGTCACCGTCCTCGAAGAGCCCCGCCTGCTGATCGAGCGTCCCGCGTCCCTGGTGCCGCTGACCCTGGACGTCTGGCTCGCCCCGGCCCCGGCCTGACAAGCGCGCGGGCCTGACAAGCGCGCGGGCGGCCGGGTACCCTCGTAACCACCATGACCGAGTTCGTCACCCCGACCGTCGAGACCGCTGTTCGCGTGCCGGACCCGGCCCGGCGCCCCCTCGTGACCATCGTCCTGCCGTGCTACAACGAGGGCGAGCACGTCCTGCTGGAGATCGAGCGCATCACGGCGGCGATGCTGGCCAGCGGCCTGAGCTATGAACTGCTCTGCATCGACGACGCCTCCACCGACAACACCCTCGAGGTCCTCACGGGGGCCGCCCACGACGACCCGAATATCCGCTTGATGCCCTTCCGCCGCAACGGCGGGTCGGGCACGGCCCGGCGGATCGGGACCCAGCAGGCATACGGCGAGATCGTCGTGTGGACCGATGCGGACATGACCTATGAGAACGAGCGCATCCCCGAGCTCGTGCGGATCCTGCTCGACGACCCGACCTACGACCAGGTCGTCGGCGCCCGCACGACCGAGGAGGGCACCCACAAGTGGGCCCGCGTCCCCGCGAAGTGGTTGATCCGCAAGATCGCCGAGCGCCTGACCAACCAGCAGATCCCGGACCTCAACTCCGGCCTGCGCGCCTTCCGCCGCAGCGTCGCCCTGCCCTACCTGCGGCTGCTCCCGGCCGGCTTCTCGTGCGTCACCACGATCACGATCGCCTTCTTGTCCAATCAGCACGACATCCGCTATGTCCCGACGGCCTATGCCAAGCGCTCCGGCACCAGCAAATTCCACTTCGTCAATGACGCCTACCGCTACATCCTGCAGGTGCTGCGGATGGTCATGTATTTCGACCCGCTCAAGGTCTTGATGCCGATGGCCCTGTGGCTGTTCGTGATCGGCCTGGTCAAGGGCGTCGTCGACATGGTTCGCCACCCGTTCTATTTCCCCGCCAACACGATTCTGCTCATCGTCAGCGGGTTGATGATCGGCTCACTCGCTCTCCTCGCCGACCTCGTCGTGCGCTCGCGGGACGGCGTGTGAGCGACGACGCGGCCCTCAAAGTCGCCATCATCGGCCCCACCCATCCGTTCAAGGGCGGGGTCGCGGTGCACACGACCGAACTCGCCCACCATGTGCAGGCGGCCGGCCACCGCGTCGAGCTGCTCTCCTGGAAGCGGCTCTACCCCAAGATGCTCTATCCCGGGGAGATCGAGGTCCCGATGGACGAGCCGGAGGTGCCGCCCTTTCGGGCCGCGACCCGGCCGCTGTCCTGGAACCGCCCGGACTCGTGGGTCCGGGTGGGCCGCGCGGTCCGGTCCACGGACGTCGTCATCGTCGTCCACGTCGTTCCGCAACTCGTGCCCACCCTGCTGGCCATCCACAAGGCGGCCACCTCCGGTGGGTCGGCCCCGCGCTTTGTCGCCATCGCCCACAATGTGCTCCCGCACGAGTCGCGCCCCGGCGACGAAGCCCTGGTGCGCTCGCTGTTTCGACGCCTGGACGCCGTCATCGTCCACACCCCCCAACAGGCCCATGTCGCGGCCGCCCTGGGGGCCGAGCTCGTGCGTACCGTGCCCCTGCCGCCGCACCTGCCCGGTGGCGAGCCCGCGACCCGCGAGCCCTATGCCGGTCCGGCCCGGTTGCTCGCTCTGGGCCTCGTTCGACCCTACAAAGGCATCGACGACCTGGTCCGTGCGCTCGCCGACGTGCCCGGACCGACCCTGACCGTCGCGGGTGAGGCGTGGGGCGAGGCCGGCGACCGGGTCCGCGAGGCCGCGCAGTTGCCCGGGATCGACGGCCGGGTTTCGATCCGTTCCGGCTACGTCCCAGCGGCCGAGATCGCCGATCTGCTCGCGCAGCACGACGTCTTGGCCCTGACCTATCGCACGGCCACGGCCTCGCAGAACGCCCTGCTCGCGCACAAGCACGGCCTGGCCGCTCTTGCGACCAAGGTGGGCAGCTTCGGCGACGATGTCACCGACGGTGTCGACGGCCTGCTCGTGCCGTCGAGCGATCATGACGCCCTCGTTGCGGCATTGCGCGAGCTGGCCGACCCGGACGTTGTCCGCCGCCTGCGGGGCGGGGTCGAGCCGCCCGACCTGAGCGGCCCCTGGGCGGCCTACCTCGGCACCATCGAGGCCCTGGCCATGAGCTTCGCCACCGAGCCCCGCTCGCGCTCGCGGATCACCCTGCGCGACCGGGCCAAAGGGGCGGTGGCCGGCCTGCGGCCGCGGATCGAGCTCGCGCCGGGCGACCTGCCGGACTGGATCCACCCGACGGATGTGCTGGCCAGCGATTCCGACGCCGACGACACGCGCGATCTGGTGCGCAGCCTGGGCCTGCCGCGCCGCGGCTCCAAGGTCGGCGGCTGGGCGGCGATCGGCGGCCTTGCCGCCGTGCTGCGGGTCCGCGACGACGGGCACCGGTCGGCGCTTATCGTCGATCAGTCCGGGCCGACGTCACCCTTCGCGTCCTGGGCACGCGCCATCGGGTTCGCCCCGCTGGAGTTCGAGGTCGGCGACGAGCTCGACGTCGATCCTGGCTCCATCGATGTCCTGACGCGACTGCATCCGACCGATGCCGAGGCCGAAGAACTCGCCGACTTGCTCGGGCAGGCGACGTGGGCCCTGCGCTCGGGTGGCCTGCTGATCACCACGGTCGCGCTCGGCCCGCAGGATGTCCCCGGGACACTCGGCCCGGCCGATCTGCGCGCGGTGCTCGCCCACGCCGACAACGCCGGGCTGCGGCTCGTCGGTGATCTGGACGGGGAGTTGACCTCCCGTATGCGCTATGCCCAGACGCACGCGCGCGACCCGCGCGCGGCATACGGGCTAGCACGCTTGACCTGGCGCCGTCGGTGAGCGAGGCGGACGCGGCGCGACCGGCGCGGCGCGGCGCGTTCGCGCTGATCCGGATCGCGCTGGCAGCGCTCGTGCTGATCGCGGTGGCGATCGCGCTCGCCAAGAACTGGTCCGCGGTGGCCGATCATCTCGGTGAGGTCTCGGTGTCGGCGTGGGTGCTCGCGCTGGCCTTCGGTATCGCCTCGCCAGCGCTGAGCATGCTCGGGTGGCGGGCCCTGCTCGCGGATCTCGGCAGCCCGCTGCACGTGGCCCCAGCCAGCGGGGTTTTCCTCGTCGGTCAACTCGGCAAATACCTCCCGGGGTCGGTATGGAGCGTGCTCGCCCAGGCCGAAATCGCCGCACGCCTCGACGTCCCACGGCGGCGCACCGGCGTCGTCGGCCTGGTCACCATGGCCCTCGCCCTGCTCTGCGGCGCACTCGTCGGCCTGCCGGCGGTGCCCGCGCTGCTCGGTCGCGGTGGCGGGGACGCGCTGCCGCTCATCGGAATTGCCGTCGTGCTCCTCCTCGGGGCCCTCTGGCCGCCATTGCTCAACCGGGCGATCGCGACCGGCCTGCGCCTGCTGCGACGCGAACCCCTCGAGCACGACTTCAGCGGCCGCGCCATCGTGGCCGCGGCCGCGTGGACCACGGTCGCCTGGCTGAGCACCGGGGCGATCGTGTGGGCCTTCGCCCGCGACATCCGGGGCCTGACCGGCTCGGGCGGCGAGGTGGCCCTGGTCAGCATCAGCGGCTTCTGCCTCGCGGCCGCCATCGGGATGGCCAGCATCCTGCTGCCGGCCGGTGTCGGCGTCCGCGAGGGCATCCTCGTGCTGCTGCTCGTCGGCGTCATGACGACGCCGGCCGCGACGGCGGTCGTCGTGCTGGCCCGCTTCGTCACCGTGATCGCCGACGTGCTGTGGGCGGGCATCGGCTGGGGCTGGGCGCGCGCCCACCACCTGCTGCCCGAGCACATGAGCAGCAGGACGTAGGTTCTCCCGTATGAGCGCTGCCCCACCCTCCCAAGTCGCGGCACCACCCGGCGGCCGCCTGCTCGCCGTCGCCAAGCGCGGAGCCGAGCACGTGCTCTGGGCGCGCGTCGGGATCCAGCGTCGCGTCGAAGCGCGGCGGGGCACCGCCCGCCCGGTGCCGACGGGGATCGGCCCGGTTGCGGTGCTGCAGTCGCGCGCCGAGTCCGATGCGGCCGTCGTGCAGGCCGGCCGGTTGCGCCTGCCACTGCATCGCGACCGGGTCAAGAACTGGGACGCGCTCGGTGCCGTCGCGGCGGTGCTGTCCCTGGGCGGCCGGGACGGCGCCTTCCCCGCCCGGGTCATGGACGCGGGCAGCGCGCGCTATTCGCCGATCTTGCCGTGGCTGCGGCTCTACGGCGTCCCGGACCTGACGGGGATCAACTTGGAGTTCGCCGGCCCGGTCCGGCGCGACGGCGTGCTCTTTCGCTATGGGGATGTCACGGCCACAGCGCTGCCCGACGGCTACCTCGACGCCATCACCTGCATGTCGGTGATCGAGCACGGTGTCCCGCTGCAGCCCTTCCTGACCGAGTCCGCCCGGGTGCTGCGCTGCGGTGGCGTGCTCGTGATCTCCACCGATTACGACCAAGAGCCGCCGGATACGACCGGGAAAGCCGCCTACGGGGTGCCCGTACACATTTTCGGACCCGCCGAGATTCGCGCCCTGGTCGCTGATGCTGCCGAGGCCGGGCTCGACCTCGTCGGTGAGCTGACCGACGAGGTGCTGGCCCATCCCGAGCGCCCCTGCCATTGGGCCAGGGTGAACCTCGACTACACCTTCATTCTCCTGACCTTCCGCCGTCGCTGACCGGCGATGGCGCAACCGCGGGAACGGCACTATGCGCCGGCCGGGCCGCTGGCCCTCTCGGCGGTGCTGGGCACCTATCGCCACGGGGGAGGGGACCCTACGTGGGCGCGTGACGAGGCAGGCATCTGGCTGGGCCGGCAGACGCCCGCCGGCCCGGGCACGCTCGTGGTCCGGCTGGACGCCGCAGCCGGGACGGTCGTGGGGACCGCCTGGGGAGCCGGCGCCGATTGGCTACTCGACGGACTGCCGGACCTGGTCGGCGCGCGGGACGATTGGGCGGGCTTCGTCGCCCATCACGAGCAGGTGGCCGCCGCTCGACGCGCCAATCCGGGATGGCGGCTGGGCCGCTCGCGGCTGGTGCTCGACTCCCTCGTCCCGGCGATCATCGAGCAGAAGGTCACCGGCAAGGAGGCCTTCGCCGGCTACCGCGCCCTGGTCCGGCGCTTCGGTGAGCCCGCGCCCGGCCCGCGCGCGGGACTGGTGATGGCGCCGACCGCGGCGGGCTGGCGCGGCATACCGTCCTGGGAGTACCTCCGGGCGGGGGTGACGCCCCAGCGCTCCGACACGATCATGCGGGTGACCCGGGTGGCCGGCCGCCTGGAGGAGATCGTCGGTATGCCGTTGCCCGCCGCTCGCGCGCGGCTGCTCGCCCTGCCCGGGGTCGGCGTCTGGACGGCGGCCGAATGCACCCAGCGCGCCCTCGGGGATCCCGATTCGCCGAGCTTTGGCGACTATCACGTCGCCAAGGAGATCGGTTGGGCGCTGCTCGGCCATGACATCGACGATGACGAGCTGGCGCACCTACTGGAGCCGTATGCCGGTCACCGCTATCGCGTGCAGGCCCTCCTCGCGCTCGCCGGCTCCCGCCGGCCCCGGCGCGGCCCCCGTTTTACCCTCCCGACCCATTTGCCCGAAGGGTCAGGACTCGCCCGGCCCGCTCAGCGTGGGCGGTCAGGCCCTCGGACCACAGGGCGACCTCCAGGCGGGCGATGAGCCGGCCCAGGTCGACATCGTCACCGGGGACGTGCAGGACCACCCGTGCTTCGGGCTCGGTGTCGCCGCTCGCTTCGAGCACGGAAGGCGTGTCGGTCAACGTCAAGGCGGCCAGGCGGACGGCCCGGGCCAGGCGTTCGCTTCCCGGCTCGGCACCCACCGAGCGGATGCCGACAGCCACCGATTCGGCGGATCCCGGCGCGGCACCGAGTGCGGCCCGGGCGGCCTCGATGTGCCCCATCGCGAAGAAGTCGCCGGGGCCGCGGCGCACGAGGCGGGCCGCACCGTCCCGCGGGACCGAGGAGTCCGGCGCGACCAGCCGGCCCAGCCCGCGCACCAGGGCCACCGGGATGCGCTCGACCTTGCCCTTGACCAGATCGGCCGCGGCCGCGAGCTCGTCCGCAACGGCGATCGCGGTGACGTCCAGCTGCCGGCCGTCGGCATCGGGCAGCCCGCGGTAGTCCTCGATCACCCGCACCCCCGCCGCGCCCAGCGCGAAATCGGTTTGCCCGCCGCGCCAGGGCCGGCCGGCGGTGTCGGTGACGATCACCCCGAACGCGTCATGTCCGGCCAGCAGCGCGAGGCCGGCCCGCAACTGTTCGGCCGCCTCGTCCGGGCGCTCCGGCAGCACCAGGATCGCCTCGCCGGCCCCGGTGTTCGACGCGTCCACGCCGGCGGCGGCGCTCACCACGCCACAGCGGCCTTCGACGATGCGGGTCGCCCCGGTGCTCGTCATCCGCTCGGCCACCACCCGCACCGTCTCCGCGGCGACGACGGCGCGCCGGTCGGTGGAATCGGCATACCGACCGTGGGCCTTGGAGACGATCTTGCTGGTGACCACCACGATGTCGCCCGGCTCGATCGCCAGCCCCCCGCCGGCGATCCCGGCGTGCACCAGCGCGGCCAGATCCGCGCCGGCTACCACCTCGGGAATGCCCCGCACCCCGATCACGGACACCACCGGGAAAGCCTGAACCTCCACTACAGCGTCAGTCATTGCGCAGCGCCAGGCCCAGGTCCAGCGCCGCCCGCGCGAGGCGCGCAGCGCCCGCGCGTTCGCCCATCAGCAGTTCGCGGTCATAGGTCTCGACGCGCAGGCCCGGCGGGCCGGGGACGGCATCGGCCGGGTCGATCAGCCACCCGTCGAGGAAGTCGGCGTACAGGCTCGCCACCCCAGCGGCGCTCGATTCAACGCCGATGGCGCTCAGGCAGGCGTCGGCATGCCCGCGCACGGGTCGCCCGCCGATCAGCGGTGACACCCCGACCACCGGCGCGGTGGTGCCGCGCAGGGCATCGCGCACGCCGGGCACGCCCAGGATGATCCCGATCGAGACCACGGGGTTGCTCGGGGGCAGGATCACCAGGTCGGCCTCGCGGATCGCGTCGAGCACCCCGGGCGCCGCGGCCGCTCGGTCCAGCCCGGCCACGACGAAGCGCTGCGCGGGCGTCCGCGTGCGGTCCTCGACCCACCACTGCTGGAAGTGGATCGCCTGCGGGCCGTCCTCGCGCTCAACAACGACATGGGTCTCGACCGGCGCGTCCGTCATAGGCAGCAGGGTGATCCGTTGTCCCGGCAGTCCCCACCGGGTTGCCAGCCGCTCGGTGATGGCGGTCGGCTGTAGGCCCTCGCCGAGCCAGTATGAGCGCGCGATGTGCGTCCCGAAGTCGCGGTCGCCAAGCCCGAACCACTGCGGTCCCACGCCGTATGCCGCGAGCTCACCCTGGACGATGCGGCTGTCGTCCGCGCGTCCCCACCCTTGCGCCTCGTCGATCCCGCCGCCGAGGGTGTAGAGCAGGGTGTCGACATCGGGGCTGACCCGCAGCCCGAAGAGCGTGATGTCGTCGCCAGTATTGGCGACGATCGTCAGATCGGATTGCGCGAGAGCAGGGTCCGCGTCGAGGGCGTCGCGCAACCCGCGCAGGAAGCGGGCGCCACCGACGCCGCCGGCCAAGGCGGTGATCAACATGGCGGCATCCTTGCGTATATCCCTCGAGGGCTTGACTTCCGGGGTATGACACGCATGTAATTCCATTGGTGTGGTTACGGTACGGGCACGATGTGGCGTGTTCGCTACTGACAAGTAAGTCCGAAGTGGAGTGAGGAGTGGCCCGTGCCTGACGTGGTGTATTTGGGGCTCGCTGTCGACGAAGCCCTGTCCTGGCAGGAGCGTTCGCTGTGTGCCCAGACCGATCCGGAGGCCTTCTTCCCCGAGAAAGGTGGCTCCACCCGGGAGGCCAAGAAGGTCTGCGTCGGCTGCGACGTCCGTGCCGAATGCCTGGCCTACGCTCTGGCCAATGACGAGCGTTTCGGCATCTGGGGCGGGCTCTCCGAGCGCGAGCGCCGCAAGCTGAAGCGGCGCGCGGTCTGAGCCGGCGCGCCTCGGCGCCCGCTCCCCGCTGCACCCGTATGACTGCGCCCCTGACGCCTGACGTGCCCGCGTCGGGCCTCCACGTCACGGCTGTTCTCCTCGCCGAGCGCATCGACGATGCGCTCATCGACGCGCTCTGGGCGCTCGCCGACCAGGACTTACCCGCCGATGCCCTGGTCGTGCTCGACGCCACGCCGGCCGGTGATCTCACCGAACGTCTGCCGCGCTCCCAGGCCCTGCTCGATCAGCTGCCCACCACCACGGTCCTTCGCGTCCGTCCGGGGACCGACCTGCGGGAGGGCCTGCCGGATGCGGTGGCCGCCGCGGACGCTGCGGCCGGCGACGCCGCCAACCCGGGGACGAGCGCCCTGTGGCTACTCACCGGCGCTACGGTGGCCGAGCACGACGCCCTCGGCCATCTCGCCGCCACCCTCGCCGGCTCCCACAGTGTCGGCATGGCCGCCCCCAAACTCACCGACGCCAACCGCACCTCTCGCTTGCAGCGCTTCGGGATCCAGATCACCCGCTCCGGCCGGCTCCAACTCGACCCGCGCCCCGGCCAACCCGACCAGCAGCAGTACGACGACCGCGTCGATGCCCTCGCGGCGCCCGCCGAGGGCCTGCTCCTGCGTCGCACGACGTATGCCGATCTGGGCGCCCACCGCTCCACGCTCGGCTCGCTCGGGCGCGACCTCGACTTCGGCTGGCGCGCCCAACTCGCCGGGCACCGGGTCGAGTTGAGCCCGCGGGCGCGGGTCCGGCTGGGCACGGCATACGCCTCGGTGCCGAGCGCGTCCGATCGCCGCGATGCCCGGCGAGTGGCCCTGGCCCGCGGTCCGATCCTGACCGCCCCGATCCGCGCGCTGTGGATCGCGCTGAGCACCGCGGCCGTCGCGCTCGGCCTGGCCGTGCTGAAGAGGCCGGCCGCCGCCCGCCGCCAGGCCGGCGACCTGATCGCCGTCCTCGACCCCTGGCGCCCGATTGCCGCCCGCTGGCGCACTCGCGGCCGGCGGCGGGTCCGCCATCGCGACCTGCGGGGCCTGTTCGTCACCTCGTCCCAGGCGCGCGCCCGGGCCCGCGATCGCCTCCATGACGTCCTCGTGCCTCGCCGCGCCGGCTCCCGCGCTCCGGCCCCCAGCGCGCCTGGCGAGGCGCGACCGCTGATCTCCAGCCCCGCGGTCTGGGGGACCTTTCTGATCGCCGGGCTCGCTGCCACGGCTGCACGAACCCTGCCGGGCTCCCTCGACGCGGGTCTGACCGCCGGCTTGCACGGCGGCCAGTTGCGCCCGCTCAGCAGCGACGCCGCCGCGTTGTGGCACTCGTGGTGGGACGGCTGGGTCGGCTCCGGGCTCGGTGTCGCCGGCCCCGGAGCGCCCGGATCCGGCATCCTCGCCCTGTTGACCTGGCTCTTTCAGGCCCTCCCCGGCGAGGCCGGACCCAACCCCGCCGGCCGCGTGATCGGCCTGCTGATGATGGCGAGCCTCCCGCTCGCCGCGCTGATCACGTATGCCGCAGCCCGCGTCGGTACCGAGCGTCGCCTGCCGCGCGCGGTGGTCGCGTTGCTCTGGGTCGTCAATCCCGTGGCCGTCACGGCGCTCGCTCAAGGCCGCCTCGGCCCGCTGGCAGCGCTCGTCGCCTTGCCGATCGTGCTCGCCGGGGTGGTGTCGATGACCCGGCCCGCGGTGCGCCCGGGCGTGATGGCGATGACCGCGCTCGCGACCGCGGGCCTGGCGACCGTCCTCCCAGGCACCCTTGCCCTGGCTGGGGCGCTCACCCTTGGGCTGCTCCTCGCAGGCGGCCGCGTGGCACGCGTCCGGGCCATCGGCTTCCTGCCGCTGGTCGCCCTCGCCGCCGCCCCCACACTGCTGCGCCTGAGGGAGCGGCCCGCGGGTTTGTTGAGCGGGTGGGGCGGGCTGGCCAGCGAGGCGACACCGCCGCCCTGGCAACTCGCTCTGCTGCACGCCGGCCCGACGACGCCCGACGGCTCCGCGCTCGGGGGGCCCGGCGACTACCGGGTGTGGCTGGCCGTCCCGGTCCTCGTCCTCGGCGTGCTCGGCCTGGCCCGCCCAACTCGGCGTCCCGGGCTGGCCGCTGCCTCCGCGCTCCTCGCCCTCGGCGGGCTCGCGCTGGCTCTCGCGAGCCCGCACCTGCAGGTCGGTACGGCAGCCGACGGCACCTCGCTGACGCCCTGGCCGGGCATCGGTCTCCTCGTCGTCGTCGCCGGTCTGCTCGGGGCGGGCCTGCTGGCGATGGACGACCCGGCCCCTGCCACCGGCCGGGTCGGCCACCCCGTGACCCCAGGCGCGGCGTGGCGGGTCCCCGCCGTCGTCGTCGCGGGACTGGGCGGGCTGGCGCTGGCCGGCCAATTCGCCTGGAGCGGCCTGGGCAGCGGCCTCTCGCCGGCGCTCGATCCGCGGCCGGCCGTCGCCAGCGACCAGGCCACCGGCGACGCTGCCACGCGCACCCTGATTCTTCGTCCGAAAACCGAAACCGCTTCCGCGCCATCGGGATTGACGTACGACCTGATCGGTCGCGAGCCGGGCATCCCCGCCCGCGACCTGCCCACCGACAGCGGCAACCGGCAACTCGAACGCCAGATCGCGGCGCTGGTGGACGCCGGCGCCAATGGCATCGGCGCAGATCCGGCACGTGGCCTGGCCCAGTGGGCGATCGGCTTCGTCGTAGCCGACGGCGAACTGGGCGCGCCGTTGATCCGCCAGCTGGATGCGACGTCCGGCCTGACCCGGATCGGCGACTACCGCGGCCGGCCGGTCTGGCGCGTAGAACCCGAATCGGGAGCCGAGCGCCTCGCCCCCGCGCGCGTGCGGTGGGTGCCCGCCGCCTCCCCGGCCCCGGGGTGGGGAAGCACCGTCCCCGTGACCGGTTCGCACGCGGCGACCCGCGAGCCGCTGACCGGCCAAGGCACGCTCGTCATCGCCGAACCGGCCGGCTGGGCCGGCCGCGCCGTCGTGTCCGCCTCCGGCACCCGGCTCGCCGCGACCGTCAGCGCCGACGGCCTACTGACGTATGCCGTGCCCGCCGGCGCCGATGCCGTCCGGATTGCGGTGCCCCCGCAGCACCGGCTCGGCCAATGGGCCTACCTCGCGGCTCTGCTCCTGCTGGTCTATCTCGCGATCCCGCTCGGCGCACCGCCGCGATCCGTCGCCGCAGCCGCGGGCGCTCCCGCCGGTCAATCCGAAGGGGAGCCGGCATGACGCGCCCGATCACCGCCGCCGCCCGGACCGTTGCCACGCTGGCTGCGGGCGCCGCGCTGGTCTACGGGGCGGGGCAGGTCGAAACCACCGTCGACGTGCGCACCGATCCGGTCGCCGGCGCCGCCGGTCAGGTCGCCGTCACCTCCAGCGCGCTCTTCTGCCCGGGAGCCGAGATCGCCGGCGTCCCGGGCGTCCCCTCGGTGGCCACCATAGCCACCCTCATCGGGTCGGCAGCGCCCGTCGAAGCATTGCCACCTGCGGTCACTTCGGTGGGGACGACGGGCGACCTCCAGGCCCGCACCGGCCAGGACGGCATCCTCGCCACGGACACGACGGCCACCGGCGGTGCCCGATCGAGCGATGCGCGGACCCCCGTCACGGCGACCATGGCGGGCCCGGACCCGGCGCTGGTGACGGCAACCGGTGCGCGGGCCCCGGGCCTGATCGCGGGCCAGCAGAACGACGCCGCGGGCAAGACGGTCGCAGGGCTGGCCGCCCTGCCCTGCCTGACCCCCACCGCGGATGCCTGGCTGACCGGTGGATCGGGCGAACCCGGCCGCCAGGAGCGGCTTCTGCTTCTCAACCCCGGCGCCAACTCGGTGACCGTCGATGTCGACGTCTTCGGCAAGACCGGCCCCATTGATGCACCCGGCGGGCGCGGCATCGTCGTCCCGCCGCGGGCACGCACCAGCGTGCTACTCGACGCCCTCGCCCCCGACGAGGCCAGCCCCGCTTTTCATCTGGTCAGCCGGGGCGGTTTCGTCGTCGCCGCGCTGAACGACTACTGGCTCGACGGCGTCACGCCGCGCGGCATCGAGGACCTCGCGCCCCTCGCGACGCCGGGCACCCGCCTGGTGGTCCCCGGCATCCCGGCGGACGTGCCCGCGACGGTCCGCGTGGTCGGTGCGGGGGAGAAGGAGGCGCTCGTCCAGATCCGCGCGCTGACGACCGACGGTCCCCGGGCCCTGCCCGGCGGCCGCGGTGTTCTGCGCGTGCCCGCGGGCAGCGTCGCCGAACTCTCGATCCCGGCGCCGGACGCCACGCTCGCCCTGGAGATCACGGCCGATCAGCCCGTCACCGCCGCCGCCCTCAGCGCCCCGAAGTCAGGCAGCGACTTCGGCTGGTCGGTCGCCTCGCCCGCGACCGCAGCCGTCTCGGCCGCTGCCTATCCGCCCCTCGCCGCTGATTCACCACGCCACCGGACGCTGGCGCTGGCAGCTGTCGACGGCCCCGTCACGGCGCAGGTCACCACCCGCGCCGCGGACGGCGCCCCCCGGACGGCCACGATCGCCGTGCCCGCCGATGCCAGCCGCACCTTTGATGTCAGCGACAGCATTGCCGTATGGGTGCGCCCCACCTCCGGGGCCGGCCAACTCCACGCTGCGGTCACCACGAGCGCACCCGCGGGGGACGACTTCGTGCTCGCGGGCCTCCCGCTCCAGCCGGTCCGGCTCACGGTCACCCCGGTCACTGTCCAGCCCGATCGCGGCTGAACGTCCGGCGCCGGGTCAATGCGAGTCCAGGTCCTCGGGCGCGACGCCGAGCAGGGCGGCGACATGCTCGGCGAGGATCACCCGCACCAGCTCGGGGCGTTCGGCCGGGTCCGCGCAGCGCGCCTCGATCGGGCGCCGGTAGAGCACGATTCGGGCGGGTAGCCGGCCGGCCGGCGGGAAGAGCCGGCCCAGGGGCAGCCGCTCGTCCTCCCATGGTGCCGGCTCGCTGGGTGGCACCTCTTCGACCGCGAATTCCGTTGCGGCATAACGCTGTCCGAGGGCTCGATCGAATCGCGCGGCCGACTCGATCACCAACTCGTCGAACGCCTGCGCCCGGGTCACCATCGCCGGTACGGGCGGCCAGGCCAGCGGACCGCGCGGGCCGCGTCCGTGCCGGTCGCGCCCGCGGGTGGGTGTCTGGCGCGTCATACCGGCGATGGTACGGCGAGCCGTGGGTGCCATCGGGCAACGGGATGACTTAGTCTTCCCCGGTGACCGTCGCTCGCCGCTGCACCCGCACCGCCTGCGGCCGTGCCGCGATCGCCACGCTCACCTATGTGTATGCCGACCAGGTCGCCGTCCTTGGGCCGCTCTCGACCTATGCCGAGCCGCACTCCTACGACCTGTGCGGTGATCACGCCGACCGGTTGACCGCGCCGCGGGGCTGGGAAGTCGTCCGCCTGGCGATCGACGCGGCGCCCCCGGAGACCCACGACGATCTCGTCGCGCTGGCCAATGTCGTGCGCGAGACCCGGCGCGCCACACCCGCTGCACCGCCCCCGGCACCCCCCGCGCCTAGCGGGCCGGGTGGCAATCGCCGCGCTCACCTGCGTGCGGTGCCCACCAGTTCGGACTGAGCGGCGCCCCAGGGTGCGCCCGCCGGGTGCGCTGGGGGAGACTGGAGCACGAACCGAACTCTCGACACGACCCGAACTCTCGACGCCGAAGGATGCCGACGCATGAGCGAGCCCACCACGATCACCCCCTGGGTCCGTGAACTCCTGCGCTGCCCCAACTGCCTGGCCGAGCTGCGCGACGACGTCCATGACGGCGCCCCTGAACTCGTCTGCACCAACGACGACTGCGCCCGCGCCTACCCCGTCGAGGACGGCATCCCGGTGCTCCTGATCGACAAGGCCCGCCCGACCGCCTGATCGCCATGGCTGCCTTCGACCACGACCGGCTCGACGATGCGGGCGCCCTCGCGAGCGCCGATCGCGCTGGCATGCTTCGCGCCCTGGCCGATTCGGGCGCCCAGATTCGCCGCGGGCTCACGCTCGCCGGCGAGAACCCGGCCCTGCGCTCGGGCCGCCTCGAGCGTCCCCGAGCCGTCGTCGTCGCCGCGATGGGCGCCGACGACCTGGTCGCCGACGTGCTCGCCACGCTGGCCGCGGGCCGGTCGCCCGTGCCGGTGTGGCCGACGCACGACCTGCCGCTGCCGGGCTGGGTCGGCTCGCTCGACGTGGTCGTCGCGGTTTCGCTCTCCGGGCGGGCCGGCGGCCCGATGCGCCTGGCCCACGAGGCCGCCCGCCGGGGTGCCGCACTCGTCGGGATCGGCGCTGCCGACTCGCCCTTGGCGCACGTCACCGCGTCCGCGCGCGGTGTGTTCCTGCCCGTCACCGCGCCGCACGCGGCCTCGCGCGCCGCTGCTTGGGCATTGCTGACGCCCGCGCTGCTGGCGATGTCTGCCGCTGGTGTGCTGCCCATGGCCGCCGACGAGTTGGAGGCTGCCGCCGACCGGCTGGACGCGGTTGCCGAGGCCTCCCGGCCGACCAGCGAATCCTTCGTCAGTCCGGCCAAGTCCCTCGCCGTCGAGTTCGCCGACCGGCTGCCGCTCGTGCTCGGCGACGGCCCGCTGGCCGGCGTCGCTGCCCGGCGCGCCGGCACCATGCTCGCCCGCACCGCCCGGGTGCCGGCCCTGACTGGCGTGCTCCCCGACGCGGCCGCGTCGATTCTCGCCTGCCTTGACGGACCGTATGCCGCGCCCCGCGCCGCCGACGGCGGGCGCGACATCTTCGCCGACCCGGAGCTTGAGGAGCAACGCACCGAGGCCGGTCTGCTCATGGTCCGCGACGCCGACCCCCGCACCGACCCCGATCTGCACCTGGGCGGCCTCGACCTCGCCCCGATCCAGCCCGACCACGGCCTCGACCTCAGCGCGGAAGAGATCTCCCGGATCAATCTCGCGCAGGGTGTGAGCGACCTGGCCGAGGCGCGGGGCGCCCGTGTCCGGTCGCTGACCCCGGCGCCCGGCCCCGGCCTGGCCCGCCTCGCCGAACTCGTCGCGACCCTCGACTTCTCGGCTACCTACCTCGCCCTCGGTCACGGCTACGACCCCACACACGCCCCGGCCGTCGCCGAACTGCGCGATCTCCTCACGTAGCACCGCACGTCGCCCGGCCGGGTAAACTTGTCCACCCCGGCGTGGGTGTTGACCCGCGCGCCGAGAGCGGCGGCGCCGGCCACCACAACGGCATACGTCAATCGGCCGCGCACGCGCGCGGCCACCGACGGGCCGTCCGACACCGTTGACAAGGATTTCTCAATGTCGTTCGACTACCAGGTGGCCGACCTCGCCCTGGCCACCGCCGGCCGCCACCAGATCCGCCTCGCCGAGCACGAGATGCCCGGCCTGATGGCGCTGCGCGCGGAGTTCGGCGCCGCCCAGCCCCTCAAGGGCGCCCGGATCGCCGGCTCCCTGCATATGACCGTCCAGACCGCGGTCCTCATCGAGACCCTCACCGCCCTCGGGGCCGAGGTCCGCTGGGCCAGCTGCAATATCTTCTCCACCCAGGACGAGGCCGCTGCGGCCGTCGTCGTCGGCCCGGCCGGCACGACCGAGGACCCGCAGGGCGTCCCGGTGTTCGCCTGGAAGGGCGAGACCCTGCCCGAGTACTGGGACTGCACCGACAAGATCCTCACCTGGCCCGTCGGCGAGGGCCCCAACATGATCCTCGACGACGGCGGCGACGCCACCATGCTGGTCCACAAGGGCCGCGAGTGGGAGCAGGCCGGCCAGGTCCCGCCCACCACGCCCGAGGACTCCGAGGAGTTCGGCGTCTTCAAGGCGCTCGTGCGCACCACGATGGCGCAGGACCCGCAGAAGTGGACCCGCATCGCCGAAGGCATCAAGGGTGTTACCGAGGAGACCACCACCGGCGTCCACCGTCTCTACCAGCTCGCCGAGGCGGGCGACCTGCTCTTCCCCGCGATCAATGTCAACGACTCGGTCACCAAGTCCAAGTTCGACAACAAGTACGGCTGCCGCCACTCCCTCGTCGACGGCCTCAACCGGGCCACCGACGTCCTGATCGGAGGCAAGGTCGCCGTCGTCGCCGGCTTCGGCGATGTGGGCAAGGGCTGTGCCCAGTCCCTCGCCGGCCAGGGTGCGCGCGTCGTCATCACCGAGATCGACCCCATCTGCGCCCTGCAGGCCGCGATGGAGGGCTACCAGGTCACCACGATGGACAAGGCCGCCGAGTTCGGCGACATCTTCGTCACCTCGACCGGCTGCTTCGACGTCATCACGGCCGAGCACATGGCCGCGATGAAGAACAAGGCCATCGTCGCCAATATCGGCCACTTCGACAACGAGATCGACATGGCCGGCCTCGCCGCGACCCCGGGCGTGGTCAAGACCGAGATCAAGCCGCAGGTTCACGAGTGGACCTATGCCGACGGCCACTCGATCATCGTGCTGTCCGAGGGCCGGCTGATGAACCTCGGCAACGCCACTGGGCACCCGAGCTTCGTGATGTCGAACAGCTTCTCCAACCAGACGATCGCCCAGATCGAGCTGTTCAACCACCCCGAGGCCTATCTCGATGAGGACGGGAAGCCGGCAGTCACCACTTTGCCCAAGCAACTCGACGAGAAGGTCGCCCGCCTCCACCTCGACGCGCTCGGTGTCGAACTGACCGAGCTGCGCAAGGACCAGGCCGAGTATCTCGGCGTCGACGTCGCCGGCCCGTTCAAGCCGGAGCACTACCGCTACTGACCTGCCTCGCCGCCCGGCCCGCCCAAGCTCTTCTCCGCTTCGGGCCGGCCGGGCGCGGCATACCAGGCAACGGCCGGGCGCTGTGTGATGATTGGCCGAATCGTTATCGGGGGATCGTGGAAGGACAGTGTCAGGCCGTGAAGGGGCGCGTGCTCATCGTCGATGACGATCTGGCGTTGGCCGAGATGCTCGGGATCGTGCTGCGGGGGGAGGGCCTCGATGTCCACCACGTCGCCGACGGGGCCTCCGCGCTGGCGGCCTTCCGCGACCACCGCCCGGATCTGATCCTGCTCGATGTCATGCTCCCCGGGATGGACGGCATTGCCGTATGCAAGCGCATCCGCGCCGAGTCCGGCGTCCCGATCGTGATGCTCACCGCCCGCACTGACACCGTCGACGTGGTCGTCGGCCTCGAGTCCGGCGCCGACGACTATGTCCTCAAGCCCTTCAAACCGGCCGAGTTGATCGCCCGGGTCCGGGCTCGGCTGCGGCGCACCGACGAGGGTGAACCGGAGCGGCTCGAGATCGGCGACCTCGCCATCGACGTCGCCGGCCACTCGGTCAAGCGCGACGGCAAGCAGATCCCCCTGACTCCCCTGGAGTTCGACCTGCTGGTCGCGCTCGCCCGCAAGCCCTGGCAGGTCTACACCCGCGAGGTGCTCCTGGAGCAGGTCTGGGGCTACCGCCACGCCGGCGACACCCGCCTGGTCAACGTCCACGTCCAACGCCTGCGCAGCAAGATCGAACACGACCCCGAGGACCCCAAGATCGTGGTGACCGTCCGCGGCGTGGGCTA
The DNA here is from genome assembly GCF_039531165.1 of Nostocoides vanveenii. Lineage (NCBI taxonomy): Bacteria > Bacillati > Actinomycetota > Actinomycetes > Micrococcales > Intrasporangiaceae > Nostocoides > Nostocoides vanveenii. Next base: position 43,877 of record NZ_BAAAPN010000103.1, read on the forward strand.
CAAGGCCGGGACCGGCAGCTGATTCGGCACGGCCGGTGATGACCTTCCTGCGCCGGCTGATCGGGCCGCTTCGCCGCTCCCTGCAGTTGCGGGTGGTCACCTCGACGGTGCTGCTCGGCATCCTCGCGGTGTCCCTGATCGGCTTCAATCTCTTCCAGTCGATCGCCAACGGCCTGCAGGACGACCGGGTGAGCCGCGCCGAGGTCGAGACCAAGGCCGTCGCCGCGCGGATCCAGGAGGACTTCGACAACACCGACGCCACCCAGACACCGGACGCGCTCAACACCTTCGCCAGTGACGAGATCAAGAAGGTCGCGCAAAGCTCCTCCGACTCGGACCGGTACGTCGTCTTCACCCGCTCGCTGGACAACGAGAGTGCCGTCATCATCGACACCGTCGTCACCGGCGGCCTGCGCGAATCGCCGATCCCCCTGACCCTGCGCCAGGCCCTCGACGCCGACGCCGCCCACCAACAGTCGACGATCATCGCCCTGGACCGAGGCGCCCTGACGGCTGAGTCGATTCCCACCACCTGGCAGCATCCGACCATCCCCGCGGTTGTCGTCGGCACCCGCGTCGAGGTCCGGACCGCCGAGAACTACGACCTCTTCTTCATCTATCCGCTGGATCGGGAGCAGGCCACGCTCGACCTGATCCGCCGGCTGTTCCTCATCGGCGGTGCCCTGCTCGTCACCCTCGTCGGTGCCATCGCCTGGCTGGTGACCCGGCAGGTCGTCAGCCCGGTGCGGCGCGCCGCGGCTGTCGCCGAGCGGCTCTCGCTGGGCAATCTCAACGAGCGGATGAGTGCGCGGGGCGCCGATGACCTCGCCCTGCTCGGTCGCTCGTTCAATGCCATGGCTGATCACCTGCAGAGTCAGATCCGGCAACTGGAGGATCTCTCTCGGGTCCAGCAAGTTTTCGTCTCCGATGTCTCCCACGAGTTGCGCACCCCGCTGACGACCATCCGGATGGCCGCCGACCTCATCCACGACAGCCGGGGCGAGTTCCCGCCCGCGCTGGGCCGCAGCGCGGAGTTGCTCAACACCGAACTCGACCGCTTCGAGGAACTGCTCGCGGACTTGCTGGAGATCAGTCGCTTCGACGCCGGCGCTGCCGCCCTCGAGCCGGAGCAGGCCGATCTCGGCGGTGTCGTGCGACGCGTCGTCGAGGCCGTCGACGGGCTCGCCCGTCGCAAGGAGACCAAGGTCAAGATGGTGATCCCCAAGCGAGGGGTGGTAGCCGAGGTCGACGCCCGGCGCGTCGAGCGGATCGTGCGCAACCTGCTCGTCAACGCCATCGAGCACGGCGAGGGCCGGCCGATCACGATCACCCTCGCCCAGAATGCTACGGCGGCGGCCATTGCCGTGCGCGACCACGGCGTCGGGCTGCGCCCGGGGGAGGCCGGGCTGGTCTTCAACCGGTTCTGGCGGGCGGACCCGGCCCGCGCCCGCACGACCGGCGGCACCGGCTTGGGCTTGGCCATCTCCTTAGAGGATGCCCGCCTGCACGACGGGTGGCTGCAGGCCTGGGGCGAGCCGGGCCAGGGCTCGGTCTTCCGCCTAACGCTGCCGCGGCATGCCGGCGAACCGATCGGCGAGTCACCACTGCCGCTGGCACCGCCCGAGCTTGCGGACAAGGACGCGACGACGAAACTGCGGCCCTATCGCCCCGGGGCGATCGGATGACGCGCGCGACCCGCCTGTGTGCAGCCCTCGCCGTCGTCGGGCTGCTCGGCGGCTGCGTCGGCCTGCACGCCGACGACCGGATCCGCCCGGGGCTCGCGGTCGACGCCCAGGACGGCCAACCGGTTGTCATCCTGCCCGAGGGTCCCCGGCCGGGAGCTACTCCGGAGGATGTGATCCGCGGCTTCCTGCGCGCCGGTGGGGTCTCCGGTGATGCCATCGCCGGCGCCAAGTCCTATCTGACGACCGGTGCGGCGGCCCGCTGGAACCCCGACGTCGGCACGGTGGTCGTCCAAGAAGGCAGTGCGGTGGTTATCGACGGGCTGGCCGGTCGCTATCGGCTGACGGCCACCCCCGTCGGCACGCTCACCGCGGACGGCCGGTACACCCCGGCCGCGCCAGGCTCGGAACCGGTGCGGATGGATCTCATGCTGACCGAGGTCGGCGGCGAGTGGCGGATCAGCGATGTCCCCAAGACCTTTGGACGCTGGTTGTCGCCGAGCGCCTTCGCCGGGTTGATGCGGCAGGTGACCGTCAACTATGTGGCCACGGGCAGTGCCTCGCTCGTGCCCGACGTGCGCTGGGTCGTCTCAGACCGGATGGCGACGCGGATGGTGCGGCAGCAACTCGGCGCGGTGCCGAACTACCTGACCGGTGCCGTCCGCACCGATCTCGGTGGCGGCGTTCACCTGCTGGTGGACTCGGTGCCCGTGTCCGACGGGATCGCGACGGTCAACCTGGCTGGCACCGGGATCACCAATGACTCCGCCGCCCGGCGCAATATCTGGGCGCAACTTGTCTCGACGGTCACCCAGGCGCCCGGCGTCGTCGGGGTCGATGTCACGGTCGAGGGCACCCGGCTTGCCCTTGCCGGGATCGACGCTCCCGTCGCCACCCTGCGCGAGTTGGGCATCGACTCTTTGGGCCCGCACGTCGGCGTGTTGCCGCTGGTGCGCGTGGGGCAGGGCCTGTATTCGGTTGATCCGTCACAGGTGGAGCAGAGCCAGGCCGAGGATTTCACCGACCGGACTCCCGTCTTTCCCGCAGTGCAGCCCTATTTCGACGACTTGGCGGCGAATTTCACCGGGCAGGAGGTGGCGGCCGTCGACCAGGGCGAGTTGGCCCGCTTCCGGGCGGACTCGGCCGAGACGGTGCCGAACTTCGGCACCGACCTGACCGCGCCGGCATACGACCGGATGGGGGCCTTGTGGGTCGGCGGCCGGCTGGCCAAGAAGCCGAACGACGCCGCGGTCTGGGCGGTCAACTCGCTCGTCTGGCCCGCGACCGACCCGGACGCGGCCGCAGTGCGGATCCCGGCCGACTGGCTCACCGGCCGCCTGCCGGTCGCGTTGAGCGTGTCGGTGGACGGCAGCCGGATCGCGATCGTGTCCACCGACCGCCACCACAAGGACGCCCGGCTGGATGTCGCCGGCATCGTCCGGTCCGCAAATGGTCTGCCGACCGCGCTGGCAGCGACGCCACTTCGGCTCGGACCGCAGTTCGCGTCGCTGCGCGATGTCACCTGGATCGACGACACGACCTTGTCGGTCCTGGGTTCGGTGACCAAAGATGTGGAGCGACCCTTCCTGGTCACCCTGGGCCAGGAGGTCACGCCCTTGCCCGCGGTCAAGGGCGCGCTCGCCCTGACCACGCTGGGCGGTGAGCGGCGACTGGTGGTGCGCACCAAGGATCGGGTATTCGTGCGTGCGGGTGCCGGCTGGCTCCCCGCCGTGGGCAGCGATCTGATCGTCCCCGGCCGCTGAGGGTTGTCCACAGCCCGGTTGGGACCCGGGTCCCCTGGCGTGGGCATACTGGGACGATGGCGCGATGGGCCGGCGATTCGACGTGGCGGGGTTGATCGATCTCGCGCTGCCCCGCCGGTGTGCAGGGTGCGGCGCGCCCCTGCTCACCCTGTGCGCTGAGTGCGTCGATGCGGTGACGGGGACGACGTTCGCGGGTGGGCCGCAGCCTGTCTTCCCGGCGCCGGCACCCTTCGGCATCGGCCCGACCTGGGTGACGGCCGCTTACCTGCCGCCGCTGTCCGGTTTGATCCGTGGCTACAAGGACGGGGCGCGACGCGACCTGCGCACGATTCTCGCCGTGCTGCTCACGCAGGCGCTGGTGCGTGCGGCGGAGGCGGTGAGCACCCGGCATACGGGAATCGATGTGGTGCTCTCGATGCCGAGTTCGGCTGCTTCGATCCGCGCCCGCGGGGATCATCCGGTGCGGGACCTGGTCCGGCTGGCCGCGCGCGAGGCTGGTCTGCCGAGCGCCGAGGTGCTGCGCGTGCACGGCCGGGTCAGGGACACGGCCGGCCTCGATGCGGCCGGGCGGGCGGGCAATCTCGCCGGCCGGATGCGGGTGCGGGCGGGGGACTGGCACGGCGCCACGGTGATCCTCGCCGACGACATCCTCACCACGGGCGCGTCGATGGCCGAAGCAACGCGGGCGCTGAACGCGACCGGCATCGAGGTCGTCGGCCAGGCGGCCATCGCGGCCACGCCACGCCGATTCCGACCCGAGTCCCACAGCGGTCAGGGTTTGGGCTAGCGTCCCTCTATGGGAACGTCTTTCGCTGGCCGCGGTCACGCGAGGCAGGTGATGCGACCGGAGTGTACCTTTTCGACGCCTCGAGTTCGCAGCTGATCCGTCACCATTTGGAGTTCACATGGATGTCGTCATTTCTGGCCGTCACCAACCCGTCAGCGAATCCTTCCGCGATCACGTCAATGCCCGCCTGACCAAGGTCGAGGCACTGGCGCCGCGCGCCCTGCGCATCGAGGTGATGCTGACCCACGAACCCACCCGCAGCAAAACCAAAGCCTCCGAACGCGTCGAGATCACCTGCCATGCCCGCGGCCCCGTCGTGCGCGCCGAAGCCATCCATGAGGACAAGTACGCCGCCTTCGATCTCGCCCAGGACAAGCTCGTCGAGCGCCTGCGCCGCGCCAACGATCGGCGCCGCGTCTCACGCGGCCGCAAGGTCGAGGCCGCGCCCGCGATCGTCGAACAGCCGGCGACCGCCGCGCCGGTGGAGGACACCGAGCCGGACCTCTTCGGGGCCTTCGGTGACTCGCCGATCGAGGTCCGCGAAAAGGTGCACGAGAGCGTCCCGATGACCCTCAGCGACGCGCTGCGCGAGATGGAGCTCGTCGGCCACGACTTCTTCCTCTTCCACGACAGCGAGACCGACAAACCGAGCGTCGTCTATCGGCGGCGCGGCTGGAAGTACGGCGTCATCCACCTGGAAGTCGGCGCGGCCCAGGCGGCGTTGTCCTGATCCGGTTGTCGTGACCGAGCTTCGCCTCAGCCGGGCCCAAGCACGGCGAATCGCGTTGGCCGCCCAAGGATTTGGGCGGCCGCGTGGTGTGTCGGCGACTCCGGTGCGCGATGTGCAACGCGTGATCGACACCGTCGGCGTGATCCAGATCGACAGCGTCAATGTGCTCGCCCGCAGCCACTACCTGCCCTTCTTCTCCCGGCTCGGTCGGTATGACGCGACCCTCCTCGATCGCATCCGTGATCGCGCGCCGCGGCGGCTGGTGGAGTATTGGGCGCACGAGGCGAGCCTGATCCCGCCGAGCACGTGGCCGCTGCTGGACTTCCGCATGCAGCGCGCCAAGACCGACTCGTGGGGCGGGATGCAGCGCGTCGAGCGCGAGCATCCCGGCCTGGTCGCCGCGGTGCGGGCCGAGATCGAGCGACACGGGCCGATGACGTCGCGCGAGACCGAGGTCGCGCTGGCGCACGACGTGCCCCGGTCGAGGAGCGAGTGGGGCTGGAACTGGTCACTGGTCAAGAACGCCCTGGAGCATCTCTTCTGGGCTGGTGAGATCGGATCTGCCGGTCGCACAACGCAATTCGAGCGCCGGTATGACGCGCTCCACCGCGTCCTGCCGCCCGGCATGCGCTCGGCGACCGACCCGGCCGGCCGCCCGCCCCACGATGTCGCGATCACGCGGCTGATCGAGATCGCCGCCCGCGCACATGGCGTCGGGAGCCTGCAGTGCCTGCGCGATTACTTCCGCATCCCACCGGCGCCGGCAGCGGCGGCCGTGGAACGCCTGGTGGGGGAGGGGACGCTCGTGCCGGCGTCCATCGAGGGGTGGCGGCGGCCGGCATACGTCCATCGCGACGCGCGCCGGCCGCGGGCGATCACCGCCCGGGCGTTGCTCTCACCCTTCGATTCCCTTGTCTGGCAACGGGATCGAGTGGCGGCGATCTTCGGCTTCGACTACCGGCTGGAGATCTACGTCCCGGCGCCGAAGCGCGTGCACGGCTACTACGTGCTGCCTTTCCTCCTGGGTGACGAGCTGGTCGCGCGAGTGGACTTGAAGTCCGACCGGGCCGCCGGTGTGCTTCGCGTCCAGCGTTTAACGTGGGAGCCCGGCCGCGGCGGTCCTGCCGACCGGGCCGAGTTGGTGGCGGAACTCGACCTGCTCGCCACCTTCCTCGGCGTACCTGGGCGTCAGCAGGAGGTCGTCATCGCGTAACCCCAGGTGCAGGAGTCCTTCAGCGTGCCCTTGCTGTCACGCAGGTAGGCCGAGTCGCCGGAGTTGTTCCAGACGTACCACGTCTGCTGCCAGTAGATCGAGGACGAGCTGTTGGTGCCCTTCCCCGACTTGACGTAGACGTAGCCACCCGCGCGCAGCGAGAAGCTCGGGAAAGTGAAGACGTGGTTGCTCTTGTCGCGCAGCGTCCACCCGGTCAGCGAGAGCGTGGACCGGTGTTGTTGACGATCGTGACCTATTCGGCTTTGAGGCTGGAGTTGCTGCCGGGCGGAGATGCCTGGACATGTTACCCACGCGTAGGAATGCCGCTGACCAGTCGCCGGCCGACGCGGAGTTGGTCACCACTCTCACGCTGCCACGTACGCGTCGCCTACGGAGCGAGCCGCTCCCAGTGGTCGGCCGGGCCGATGCTGCCGTCGGGCGCCGTGGCGGCCGCTTCGTGCCCCCAGCGCGTGAAGCCCGCTGATTCGAGGACGGCATTGCTCGCCGCATTGTCGGCGGCGGTCTCGGCGACCAGACGCCGCAGACCGAGGCCGCCTGCCTCGCGCGGCGTGAAGGCGTGCGCCGTGGCGAGCCGGGCCGCCTCCTTTGCCGCGCCCCGGCCCCGCGCCGACGGAAACAGGTAATAGCCCAACTCGGCCGTGTCCGCCGCGTCCAGGGACCCGTTATGGACGAACACCAGCGCCTCGCCCAGCGCCCGATCGCTGCGCGCATCCGCGATGCACCAGTTGACGCTCGTGCCCCGCGACATGACTCCGAGCCGCCGCTCGAACCACGCGGCCCAATTCTCCGGCGTCGGGATCGCCCCCGCCGGCACGAAATGGGCCGGGTGGTCTGCCGCTTCCACGCTCTCGCTGTCCGACTCCCGCCAGGGCCGCAGCCGGATGTCGTCGCCGTCGAGAACGGGGGGCACGTACCACGGCGCGGCCGGCCGGCCGAGATCGTCCTCGGCCCCGACGCTGGCGACCCAGCCGTCGCGCGCCGGATCGCCCGGCACGTCCGCCAACCCCGCGAGTTTCAGCGGCAACAGCCCGTGATGCTGGAAGCCGCACGCCCAGGCGACCCGCCAGGACGCCCAGTTGCCGCGCTCGGCATACCAATACAGCCGCCGCCCACCGCGCTCGGTGAAGTAGTGGCAAGCCAGCAGCCGCACGGCCCGCGCCATCACGCCGCGGCCACGGCCGTCCGGGTGCAGGCCGAACCCGACCTCGGCCGTGCCGCCCGGCCGCTCGCGCAGGTCGATGGTCCCGAGATAGCGCTCGGGAGCGCTGACCTCGCAGATGGCCCAGTGCAGATTTCCCTCGCCCGCGTTCCACCCGGCCTCGATCGATGCGAGAAACTCCTGCGCTTGCTTGCCGGCATACGGGCGCGGCACCGTCGTCCACCGCATCGAGGCGGGGTCGTTCGACTGTCCGACGATGCCGTCGGCATCGGTGGGGCGGTGGGCGCGCAGCAGCACCACGCCGTCGGTGAGTTCCGGGACACTGGCGGGGAACGGCATACGGCAATCCTCACCCGCGCGCGATGCGCGCGGCCACCGCATTGCCCGCCCGTATGCCGTTCCCTCCCGGAACGTGCCCCCGTCCCGGCACGTTGGGGAAGGGAGCTCGGCCTCGATTAGTCTTGTCGGGTTCCAGGTCGCTATGTCAGGAGTTCCTCCGTGCCCAAGTTGTTCGAGCGCTTGTTGCGCGCCGGTGAATCCCGTGTGGTCAAGCGCCTCGAAGGCATCGCCGCCGCGGTCAACGCCCTCGAAGAGGACTTCGAGAAGATGACCGACGAAGAATTGCGCGGCGAGACCGATCTCTTCCGCGAGCGCATCGCCAAGGGTGAGAGCCTCGACAGCATCCTGCCCGAGGCCTTCGCGGCGGTCCGCGAGGCGTCCAAGCGGACCCTCGGCAAGCGGCACTTCGACGTCCAGATCATGGGTGGAGCCGCGCTGCACATGGGCAATGTCGCCGAGATGAAGACCGGTGAGGGCAAGACCCTCGTCGCGACCTTGCCGTCGTATCTGAACGCGCTCGCCGGCAAGGGCGTGCACGTCGTCACGGTCAACGACTATCTGGCGGAATACCAGTCCGAGTTGATGGGCCGCGTGCACCGCATGCTCGGCCTGGAGACCGGCTGCATCCTCTCGCACATGACGCCCGAGCAGCGCCGCGCCGAATACGCCAAGGACATTACCTATGGCACCAATAACGAGTTCGGCTTCGACTATCTGCGCGACAATATGGCCTGGTCGACCGACGAGCTCGTCCAGCGCGGCCACAACTTCGCCATCGTCGACGAGGTCGACTCCATCCTCATCGATGAGGCCCGCACGCCGCTGATCATCTCCGGGTCGGCCGACCAGGCGACCAAGTGGTACACCGAGTTCGCCAAGATGGTCACCCGGCTCAACCGGGGCGAGTTCGAGTCCGGCCTCGGCGACTACGAGGTCGATGAGAAGAAGAAGACCGTCGGCGTCCTGGAGTCGGGCATCGACAAGATCGAGGACTACCTCGGCATCGACAACCTCTACGAGTCGGTCAATACCCCGCTGATCGGCTATCTCAACAACGCGATCAAGGCCAAGGAACTCTTCCACCGCGACAAGGACTATGTCGTGATGAACGGCGAAGTCCTCATCGTCGATGAGCACACCGGGCGCATCCTCGCCGGCCGCCGCTACAACGACGGCATGCACCAGGCCATCGAGGCCAAGGAAGGCGTCGAGATCAAGAACGAGAACCAGACGCTCGCCACGATCACCTTGCAAAACTACTTCCGCATGTATGACGTGCTCTCGGGGATGACCGGCACCGCCCAGACCGAGGCGGCCGAACTGCACTCGATCTACAAGCTCGGGGTCGTCCCGATCCCGACCAACCGCCCGATGATCCGCCAGGACCAAGCCGACCTCGTCTTCCGCACCGAGGAGGCGAAGTACGTCGCGGTCGTCGACGACATCGCCGCTCGACACACCAAGGGTCAACCGGTCCTCGTCGGCACGGTCAGCGTCGAGAAGTCCGAATATCTCAGCGACCAGTTGCGCCGCCGCGGCATCCCGCACGAGGTCCTCAACGCCAAGCACAACGAGCGCGAGGCTGCGATCGTCGCGCAGGCCGGGCGCAAGGGCGCGGTCACGGTCGCGACAAATATGGCCGGTCGAGGCACCGACATCATGCTCGGCGGCAACCCCGAGTTCATGGCCGTTGCGAGCCTGAAGCAAAAGGGCATGGACCCGCAAGAGACCCCCGAGGCGTATGAAGCCGCGTGGGACGACGCGCTCGCCGCGGCCGAGAAGGCCGTTGCCGCCGAGCATGACGAGGTCACCGGCCTCGGTGGTCTCTATGTCCTGGGGACCGAGCGGCACGAGTCCCGCCGCATCGACAACCAGTTGCGGGGCCGGTCCGGTCGTCAGGGTGACCCGGGGGAGTCGCGCTTCTATCTCTCCTTGCAGGACAACCTGATGCGGCTGTTCAACGCCGGCTTCGTCGACCGGGTGATGACCTCGGCCCGGATGGACGACGCGACGCCGATCGAGGGCAAGCTGCTCTCGCGGTCCATCGAGAGCGCGCAGAGCCAGATCGAGGGCCAGAACTACGAGATCCGCAAGAACGTCCTCAAATACGACGACGTCTTGAACAAGCAGCGGGAGGTCGTCTATGACGAGCGTCGCCTCGTGCTGGAGGGTGAATCGTTGCAGGACCAGGTCCGCGGCTTCATGACCGATGTCGTCGCCGGATATGTCGACTCCGAAGCCGCTGAGGGCTATGCCGAGGATTGGGATCTCGACCGGTTGTGGGCGGCGCTGAAGGCGCTCTACCCGGTGGGTGTGACCGCGGCCCAGGTCGAAGCCGGTGCCGGTGGTCGTGCGGGCCTGACGCACGAGTCACTCTCCGAGGAGCTGATCTCCGACATTCACCACGCCTACGACGCGCGCGAGGCGGCGCTGGGCGAGACGGTCACCCGTGAACTCGAGCGCCGGGTCATCCTCTCGGTGCTCGATCGCAAGTGGCGCGAGCATCTCTACGAGATGGACTACCTCAAGGAGGGCATCGGCCTGCGCGCGATGGCCCAGCGCGACCCGCTCGTGGAGTACCAGCGCGAGGGATACCAGCTCTTCGAGGCGATGAACGACGCGATCAAGGAGGAGGCTGTCGGCTTCCTGTTCAACGCCGAGGTCCAAGGGCAGCAGCCCGAGGCTGCGCCGCTGCAGCCGGTCGCGATCGGCGAGATGCTGCGCGGTCTGGACGCGGCGGATGCCGCCGCGGGCGAGCCCGAGCCGGGGCTTGCCGGGGCCGCGCGCCCCGCGGTCACGGCCAAGGGCCTCGAGCAGGAGCTGCGTCCTTCTCGGCTGCACTACTCGGCGCCGAGCGAGTCCGGTGACGTGGTCGAGCGGGATGAGGATCCCCGCTCGCGACCGCTGACCGCGGACCAGCTGGCGCTGGCCAAGCGCAACGAGCCGTGCCCCTGCCTGTCGGGCAAGAAGTACAAGGCCTGTCACGGCCGCGACACGAAGTAGCCCGTCGGGCCCGGTTCAGCCCAACTGCAGGGCCGTCACCCGCCAGCCGGTGACGGTGGCGTCGACGCGCACGGCCATGGCGCGAACGCGTGCGCCGTGGACGATGAGGAGGGCCGCCTCGATGGCCCCCGGCACCGGGTTCGAGGTCCGCACTCGCGCGACGCGCGGTCGGATCGACGGGCCCTGGCCCTCGGGTCGCCGCCGCGCCATGGCTGCATGCCGCCGGGCAATAGCGTCATAGACCTCGGGCGCGCAGGCCCGGACCACCTGGGCCGGTGAGCGCAGGCCGGCCATCACCTCGATGAGAAGTTGCCCGGTGGTCCTGATCCAGATGTGCGGATCGGGCAAGTCGACCTTGGCGACCTCCCTGTCGACATCGCTGCGGCGGGGCATCAACTCGAAGGCGAGGGCGTCCTGGATGAAGGGCTGCGAATGATCGATCGCGCCCGTCCAGGTGACGAAGACCGGCTCGTCCGGGTCGAGTGCCATGGGCCGGTGCTCGGGGATCGGCAGCACCCGGATCGGCGGCAGGTCCGCGGCGGCCCCGCGGGTCACGGCGGCACCGGCGCGCGCGGCGCTCATGACCGCGCCTGCGGGATGTGCAGCCGGATGCCGGGCCGGATCAGATCGGGATCCGCGCCGATGCGGGCGCGATTGGCGGCATACCAGCGGGGCCACTCGCCGGCGATGTCGGCGCTTGAGGCGCTGGGGCCGAGGTGGCGCGCGACGATATCCCAGAGGCATTCGCCGCGGCGCACGACGACCTCGTCCGGTGGCCGGTCCTCGGGCGGACGTCCGCCGACCAGGGCGATCTCGGGGGAGGTGCCGTCAGAGCCGTGACCCCAGCGGGGATCGGGCGCCGTGGCCGGCGCGGACGGGTTGCCTGGGGAGACCGGGCCGGCGCCGATCACGGCGACTACCGAGATGGGCGCGGCGGCACCGGGGGCGGCGTGGGCGACGCCCTGACCGGTGCCCAAGCCGATCAGGACGGCGGCCACCCGCGCCGCCCACCGGGCCTGGGTGGCCGCATCCGCGGGATGCGGCCGTCGTGGGGCGCGCAGCAGGCGCGCCGCGGCCAGGGTGACATCACTGCATACGGCCCAGGCGAGGATCAGGCCGGCAGTGCCCAGGCCCCCGGCCACCACCACAGTGGGATCGACCTGCATGTCGTCCTTGGCGTCCCACAGCACCGACCCGGCCACGAGCGAGCCGCAGCCGAGCGCCGCCCAAGCGAAGAGCAGGGCGCCGAGCGCCAGTCCCGGCCGAATCGCCCGATAGATCAGGCCCACCATGGCTCCCCCTCTGCGTGATTTGGTGATAAAAGATATCGTTTGCAGCAGTTTGGCGTGCTTTGCCGATGTGCGCAACCGGTGGCCTCGTGCCCTGTGGATGACGTCGCGCGCGGCCACGGGCGCCTCCCTACGATGGGGAGCGTGGACTGGGGTGATCGATTCGAGCGCCTCTTCGCCGACCTGGAGGTCACCCTTGACGCGCAGGAACGCGCCGTTCGTGATGCCGAGGTGGCCGACCGCACCAGGCGCGAGCGCGCCCGGATCGAATTAGCCGGCCGCCTGTGTGCGCACCGGGGGCTAACCATCGACCTGCGGCTGGTCGGCGGTGCCCGCGCCCATGGTCGCCTCGTCGACGTCGGAGCCGACTGGCTCGCGGTCGCGCCGACGGAGCAACGCGGGAGCATCATTCCGCTGGCGGCGATCACCTCGATCGCCGGACTTGGCCCGCGCAGCGAGGCGGCGACAACCGCCCGCCGCTTCGGTCTCGGCTATGCGCTTCGGGAAGTCAGCCGTGACCGGCGGCGTGCCCAGGTCATCGACGTCGTCGGGAACGCCTTCGAGGGCACCATCGACATCGTCGGTGCCGACTTCCTCGATCTCGCCGAACATCCCGTCGACGAGGCCCGGCGGGCGCCCAACGTCCGGTCCATCCGCACGCTGCCCTTCGCCGCCATCGCCTGCGTGACCTCCTGAGGGAGCGGCTCAGCCGCGGTCGGCCGCCACCTGGCTGCGCGTCTGGGCATACATCCGCTGGATGTAGTCCTCCAGCACGCTCGTCTCCACCCGCCACTGACCGCGTCCGCCGACCTTGATCGCCGGGAGGTCGCCGGAGCGCACGAGGGCGTAGGCCTGAGCAGCGGAGATGTCGAGGATTTCGGCCAACTCGGTCAACGAGATGAAGCGCTTTGGCATAGCTGCAGTGTGCCCCACGGCCTGATCGGTCGCCGTCATCGCCGTCCTGCCTGTGGACAACTTCACCGTTCCGGATGCCGACCACGGCGTCGTGCCTCATGCTGTCAAGCAGTCCGTTGTCCGTCAGGGGAGACAAAACGATGACCGCTCTAGCCGAACCGACCGCGCGCCGCCTGCGCCGCCCGTCCTGGCGCGATCCGCGCCTGCTTATCGGCGTGGCGATGGTGTTGCTCGCCACGGCCCTGGGAGCGATGGGCCTGCGCGCCGCCGATTCCCGGGTGCCCGTCTATGCCGCCCGCGCTGTTCTGCTGCCCGGCGAACGGCTCAGCCTCGACAAACTCGTCCGTGTCGATGTGCAACTCTCCGGAGCCCGCACCAGCTATTTCGCGGCCGGTGACGGATTGCCCAGCGACGGCTACGTGCTGCGGGAGGTGCGCGCCGGCGAACTCCTGCCCAAGTCGGCGGTCGGCCGGGGCACCGAGATCGGCGTGGCCCCGCTGTCGGTCAGCGTCGACCTCGCCTCCAGCGGGGCCCTCGTCAGCGGCTCCACCGTCGACGTCTACGCCAACAAGAGTGTCGATGCGGTCGGCACCACCAAGGCGTATGCCGGCCCCGAACGCGTCCTGAGCGCCGTCCACGTCGCGCGGGTCACCACCGCCTCCGGCTTCGGGGCCACCTCCGGCCGCAGCGCCGTCCAACTCCTCGTGCCGGCCGCCGAGGTCGCGCGCGTCATCGCCTTGGTCGACGACGGCGCGAAGTTCACCCTCGTCCCGGTGCCCGGCTCGCCACTGCGAGAAGCGTCGTGACCCTCCGGGTCCTGACCGCGATCGAGCCCCGGCACGAAGCCGCGGTGATGACCCGGCTCGGCGCGATCGCCACCATCGACGTGGTGCGCCGCTGCCCGGATCTGCCCGACCTGCTCGCCGCGGGCGCGGCCGGTCTGGCCGACGTGGCCGTCGTCTCGGCCGGCCTGCGCGGCCTGGACCGCGACAGTCTCGCCCAACTGCGCGAGGCGGACGTGCACGTCATCGGACTGATCGGCGACGACGAAGCCGAGGAGCGTCGCCTGCGCCAACTCGGCGTCGCCACCATCGTCCCCGCGGACAGCGGTCCCGAGGAGTTGCGCGAGGCGATCGAGCGGCTCGCGGCGAGCACACCGCATACGGAGATTGGGGACGCGGAGTGGGCCGCGCTGGAGTCGGGCCTCGACCCCGCCGGCCGGCCGGCCGACGACGACAGCGAGGCCCCCCACGATGCGGCCAAGGGCCGAGTCGTCGCCGTCTGGGGCCCGGTGGGCTCACCCGGTCGCACGACCCTGTCGGTCAATCTCGCCGGCGAACTCGCCGCCACCGGTGTCTCCGTCCTGCTGATCGACGCGGACACCTACGGCGCGTGCGTGGCTCAAGTCCTCGGCCTGCTCGACGAAGCCGCCGGTATGGCCGCGGCCGCGCGCGCCGCCGAGGTCGGCACCCTCGATCTGGCCACGCTCGCCCGGCTCGCGCCGCGCGTCGATCCCGGATTCCGGGTGCTCACCGGCCTGCCCAGCGCCGATCGCTGGCCTGAGCTGCGCGCGGAGTCGATGACCCACCTGCTGGACTTGGCGCGCGGCCTGGTCGACGTCGTCATCGTCGACTGTGCCTTCTGCCTCGAGGACGACGAGACGCTCAGTTACGACACCCGGGCCCCGCGCCGCAATGGCGCCACCCTCGCCGCGATCGCTGCGGCCGACACGGTCCTGGCCGTGGGCGCCGGTGACCCGGTCGGCCTGCAGCGTCTCGTGCGCGGGCTGCCGGAGCTGCGGGAGCACAGCGGCGCCGACCCGACCGTCGTCGTCAACCGCGTTCGTGCCTCGGTGGCAGGGGGCTCGCCGGAACGTCGCATCGGCGAGGCCCTCGATCGCTTCGCCGGCGTCAGCGTCGAGCACTTCGTGCCCGAGGATCCCGTGGCCTTCGATCGCTGCTTGCTCTCGGCCCGCCTGCTCCTCGACGAGGCCCCGAAGTCGCTGGCCCGGGCTCGCGTGCGCGCGCTGGCCGCCACCTTGCCTGCGGTGGCCGAGCCCGCCCCGAGTGCGCGCCGTCGCATCCGTCCGCGGTCTGCCACGATTGGCCGGTGGTCGACCGCCTAAGCCCTGCCGACAGCAGCTTCCTCTATCTGGAGGATGTCAGCGCCCCGATGCATATCGGCCAGGTGCTGATCTTCGACCAACCCGAGGGATTCACTGGAGCGTCGGCCGTCACCGCCATCGCCGCGCGCCTGTCGGACCTACCCCGCTATCGGCAGCGGGTCCGGTCGGTGCCCGGCCGCCTGGCCGGCCCGGTGTGGAGCGACGACCCCGACTTCGACATCGACTATCACGTGCGCCGGTCCGCGGTGCCGCGTCCGGGCACCGAGGAGCAACTCGCGGAATTCGTCGCGCGGGTCAGCGCCCGGCCCCTGGACCGGGACCGGCCGCTGTGGGAGTGCTATGTCGTCGAGGGCCTCACCGGTGGCCGTTTCGCCCTGGTCACCAAGGTGCATCAGGCCCTGATCGACTCCATTTCCACCCGCGACATCGTCGGCCTCAGCCCCGACCCAAGGGCGCGCTTCGGCGCCCCTGAGCCGTGGTCGCCCCGGCCTGAACCGGGCAACCGCGATCTGCTCACCGACGCCATCGGCCAACTCGTCAGCCGCCCCACGGGTGTTCGCGACACCCTGCGCGCGGGCATCGGCGAACTGCGCGCGACGGCCGGCCGGGTCGGCCGGGTCGGCTCGGTTCTGGCGCGCTCAGCGACCCGCCCCACGTCCCGCGGTGCGTTCGAGGTCACGCCGGCGTCGGCGCGCCGCTATCGGATGCACACGGCTGACCTCGCCGATTTTCGCGAGGTCCGCACCGCTTTTGCGACCGCCGGTCGCGAGTTGCCCAGCATCCACGCGATCATCCTGACCGTCATCGCCGGCGCCTTGCGCGTCTGGCTGCAGGGTCGCGGCGAGCACATCCGGGCCGACCGGTCGGTGCGCGCCATGGTCCCGGCCACCACGGCGGCCGGCGAGATGGTCGCCGTCTTCGTCGACCTGCCCATCGGTGAGGCATCGCCCCTCGTGCGCCTGCACCAGATCGAGTTCAGCCTCGCTC
Organism: Nostocoides vanveenii; assembly: GCF_039531165.1. Lineage (NCBI taxonomy): Bacteria > Bacillati > Actinomycetota > Actinomycetes > Micrococcales > Intrasporangiaceae > Nostocoides > Nostocoides vanveenii. The sequence goes on from NZ_BAAAPN010000103.1 coordinate 59,890, forward strand.
ACCAGGTGCGCACCGAGCAGGGGATGCGCGCCGTCGACCTGGCCGCCATGGGCGGCTCGGCCCCGCCCGCTCTGCACGCCCTCGGCGTGCGGCTGGGATCGTCTCTCTCGCAACGACTTTTCGACCTCGTCATCACCAATGTCCCGGGTCCGCAGCGCCGGATGTATGGCGATGGCGTGCCACTCCTCGCCACCTATCCGGTCCTTCCGCTCACCCGTGGCAATGCGCTGGCCATCGGGATGACCAGCTATCTGGGCGTCGTGCACTTCGGTATCGTCGCCGACCGCGATGCCGTTCCCGATATCGACCAGATCAGCGCCGGCCTGACCGAAGCCCTCGAGGAGCTGCGCGACTGGATCGCCCGCGACCCATCCACCACCAAAGGATTCAGGGATGACTGAAATTCGCCTCTACTTGCCCGGCACCGCGGACGACCTGGACGCCCTCCTGCGTGACGGGCGCCTCGAGGTGGCGGGGCGAACGGCATACGGGGTCAGCCCGGGGTTGGTCGCGGCGACGCCGCGGGCCGATGAGGAGGAACGCGAGTATGCCGCGTTCCTGGAGGCCGCCGACGCCGCCGGTGCTGCGGATGACGGGGCCGGGCGCGTGGTGGTGCTGTCGATCGACCTACCCGAGCCCGAGATCAGCTGGCCGCGGGAGGGGCACTTCGTCACCCTGTCCGGCACCATCGCGCGGCGCGACCTGGTCGCCATCCACCTCGGGGAAGAGCCTGGTCCCGATGCCGACCTGCTGTGGTACGACGCGACCGAGGCCGCCGCTGCGGTGGAGTTGTTGCGCGGGTAGGGGGTCGCCGCCCGCCCGAAGTAGGCTGGTCGAAAGTTCGAGGAGGAGCCGAGATATGGACGCCAGAACGACCGTGCCCACACCCGTGAACGAACCCGTCCGGGACTACGCCCCGGGATCCCCCGAACGCGAGGCGCTCCTGAGCGAGCTGGCCCGGCTGGGTGGCGAGACCCGCGACCTGCCACAGGTCATCGGTGGTCAGGAACGGATGTCCCGCGGTCCCGCGACCGCGGTGCGCCAGCCGCATGCCCATGCCAAGGTCATCGGCACGCTGCGCACGGCGACCACGTCCGATGCCGCGGACGCCATTGACGCAGCCGCCGTCGCCGCACCCGGTTGGCGGGCGTTGTCGTATGCCGATCGCGCGGCGATCTTCCTCAAGGCCGCCGACCTGCTCGCCGGGCCTTGGCGCGCCACCCTCAACGCCGCCACGATGCTCGGTCAGAGCAAGACGGCCTACCAGGCCGAGATCGACTCGGCCTGCGAGTTGATCGACTTCTGGCGCTTCAATGTCGCCTTCGGCGAGCAGATCTTGTCCGAGCAGCCGATGGCCAATGCGCCGGGCGTCTGGAACCGGCTCGACCACCGCCCGCTCGAGGGTTTTGTCTATGCGATCACCCCGTTCAACTTCAGCGCCATCGCGGGCAACCTGCCGACCGCGCCAGCGCTGATGGGCAACACGGTGATCTGGAAGCCCAGCCCGACCCAGCAGTTGGCCGCGAGCTACACCATGGAGTTGCTCGAGGCCGCCGGACTGCCACCGGGCGTGATCAATATGGTCACCGGCGACGGCCTTGCCGTCTCAGAGGTCGCTCTCGCGCACCGCGATCTGGCCGGCATCCACTTCACCGGCTCGACCGCGACCTTCCGCCACCTGTGGCACACGGTGGCCGCCAACCTCGAGGCCTATCGCGGCTATCCGCGGATCGTCGGCGAGACCGGCGGCAAGGACTTCGTGCTCGCCCACCCCAGCGCCGACCCGGATGTGCTGCGCACCGCCCTGATCCGCGGCGCTTTCGAGTTCCAGGGCCAGAAGTGCTCGGCGGCCTCGCGTGCCTACATCCCGCGCTCGCTGTGGCGCGTGATCAAGGACGACCTGATCGATCTCACCGAGGGCCTGACCCAGGGCGATGTCACCGACCTGAGCAACTTCATGGGCGCCGTCATCGACGAGCGCTCGTATGTCCGCAATGTCACCGCCATCGAACGTGCCCGGGGTGCTGCTGGGGTCAGCGTGCTGGCCGGTGGCCGCTATGACGACACCGCCGGATACTTCGTGCGACCGACGATCCTCCTGGGCGAGGACCCGTCCGACGAGATGTTCACGACCGAGTACTTCGGGCCGATCCTGTCGGTGCACGTCTATCCGGATCGCCGTTTCGCCACGGTCATGGGCGCCATGGAGTCGATCGCGCCCTATGCGCTGACCGGGTCGATCATCGCCCAGGACCGGACCGTGATCGCCGAGGCGACCGAGGCCCTGCGCTTCGCCGCCGGCAACTTCTATGTCAACGACAAGCCGACCGGGGCGGTCGTGGGCCAGCAGCCCTTCGGCGGCGCGCGCGCCTCGGGGACCAATGACAAGGCCGGTTCGATCCTGAATCTGCTGCGCTGGACATCGCCGCGCGCGATCAAGGAGACCTTTGTGCCGGCCACCGGGCACGCCTATCCCCACATGGGCTGAGCACGCGGCGCGCTCGGGTCGACGGCGGTGAGATCCGCTGCGGCAGTGGCGTAGTAGGTTTTCCGCTCATGAAGATCACGGAGGCCGCCGATCTCGACGCATCCGTGGAAGAGGTCTTCGCCCTGCGCACGACCGAGGCTTTCCAGGACGAGAAGTGCGCGCGGTCGAGCCCCCTGCGGCATACGGTCGTGATCCACCGTGAAGGCGACCACACGATCATTCATACCGTCCGGGCGATGGCCACCGACGCCCTCCCGGAGGCTGCCCAGCGAGCCACGGGCGCGGAACTCCATGTCGATGAGACCCAGGACTGGGGGCCGGCCGATGCGGACGGCAGCAGGTCCGCCGATGTCTGGATCCGGCTGCGCGGACTACCCGTCACCCTCACCGGCACGCTGACCTTGTCGCCGACCGCTGCCGGCTCGCATCAGGCGCTCGCCGGCAGCCTCCGAGCGGCCATACCGATCGTCGGCGGGCGGATCGAGCACTATGCGGCGATGGCGATCACCCGTGGCTTCGACATCGAGGCTCAGCTGGTCGGGGAGAGCCTGCGCGGAGGACGGTGATCACGGCGCCGTGTGGACAAACTTCGCTGGCTGTGGACAACGAGGTGGTGCCGACGGTGCCCGTCACTAGGGTGGTTCCATGCCGCAGTCCCAGCGCCCCTCGGACCTCGGCGTGGTGCTCGATCGCCTCGCCGATCGCTGCGACGCCGCCGTGGAGTCGCTCCTGCTCACTGTCCCAGTTGCCGGCGACCGCGAGACGCAACTGGCGCTCGAGGGCTATCTGGATCAGCTGATGGACACGCTGCGCATGCTCGCCGCGACCGGGCGCGAGACCCGGGCGCGGCTCGTCGTCACTGCGCTTGATCAGAGCGTTTGGCCCGCCGGGCCGGTGCGGCTCAATGGGCGCCAAGGGTCGCCGGGACGGTCGCGATGAGCCAATCCGATCCCGCCTCGCTCGCCGAGGCCGCCCGCATTCTGCGCCGGCTCGCCGACGACCTCGAGGAGTCCGCAGCGGCCCTTGGCTCAACGGCGCGAGGCCCGGTCAATGCCGATCCGGCCGGGGTCCCCGGAGCCGGCGTGAGGCAGCTTCGGGCCGTGTGCGAAGCGACGGCGGCCGGCGCTCGTGGCGGGGGAAGCGCCCTGCAGAAGACGGCGTATGCCCTCGCCGACCACGCGCATGCCCGCTCGGCACTCGCCGACGGGGCCCGCGCCGCGGGTCTCGCCGTTGCGGACGCCCCGCACGAGAGCACGCCGCGCCTCACCCTGACGCCGGGTATCGCTGGGATCGCCGACGCCGAGCAGGTCGCGGCTCGCGCCCGGGTCCTCGTCGAGTTCACCGAACGCCGCCGCGCGCTCGCCGAGAGCCACGGCTGCCGTGAGGCGGCGCTCCGCGACCGGCTACGCGAGTTGACCGCCACCCTGGAGGAAGTCGCGCGGACCTTGCGCTGATGTCGGACAGCCCGATTCGGCGGCGCACGGGGTGGCGGCTACCCTGGCAGGGCAGGGCAGCGACGCCCCGGACAAATGAAAAGGTGTCTTTCCAGTGTCGACAATGACGTCCCACGACTCCCAGACCCGCGCCGAGTTGATCACCGAGGCGGCCAATCTCGCGACCGCGGCCGGTGCGCCGCCGATGCAGGGCTTCCTTCAGGACTACTACCGTCACGTGCCCGTCGACGAGCTGCGCCGACGCACGCCAGAAGACCTGCTGTCGTTGGCCGTGGGGCAGCGCGAACTCGCCCGGCACCGACCCGCCGGCACCGCCTCGGTGCGCTGCTTCAACCCGACGCTCGACGCCGACGGCTGGACCAGCTCGCACACCGTCGTCCAGATCGTCACCGACGACATGCCCTTTCTCGTCGACTCGGTCAATGCCGTGCTCGCCACCATGAATCGCCCGGTCCATCTGGTCATTCACCCCGTCCTGCAGGTCGAGCGCGACGCCACCGGAGACCTGGTCGGCATCATCGCCGGCGATGCCGAGGCCCAGGCCGGACGCGCCGTCGGTGTGCTGGCCGAGTCCTGGATGCATGTCGAGATCGACCGGGAGTCCCACGCGTCCGATCGCGACGAGATCGAAGGCCGGTTGCGCGCCGCGCTCTCCGATGTCCGGGAAGCCGTCGAGGACTGGCCGAAGATGCAGGCCCGGGCCCGGCAGGTCGCCGCCGACATCACCGCGGACCCACCCGCCGGGATCGACGACGGTGAAGCCCACGAGGCCGTCGAGCTGCTGGCCTGGCTGGCCGACAACCACTTCACCTTCCTCGCCGCGCGTGACTACCGGCTCGGGCCGGTCGAGGGCGGCACCGGGCTGATCCCGGTGCCGGGCAGCGGGTTGGGACTGTTGCGTTCCGACCCGCCGATGGGTCAGCCGCGTCCGCCGCTGAACGAGACCGTGCTGCGCAAGGCCCGCGAGCCGCGCCTGGTCTTCGTTACCAAGGCCAACTCGCGCGCCACGGTGCACCGGCCGGTCTATATGGACTATGTGGGGGTCAAAACCTTTGACGAGCACGGCACGGTCGTGGGGGAGCGCCGGTTCCTCGGCCTGTTCACCGCGAGCGCGTATGCCGAATCCATCTTGCGCGTGCCCTTCCTCGCCGACAAGGTGACCTCCGTCCTGCGCACGGCCGGCTATTCCGAGGGCTCCCACTCCGCGAAGGACCTGCTCGGGATCTTCGAGGAGTACCCCCGCGACGAGCTCTTCCAGGCGGACGGCGATCAGCTGCTGGAGGTCGCCACCTCGGTGCTCAATCTCGCGGAGAAGCACCGCACCCGCGTCTTCCTGCGGCCCGACGACTACGGCCGGTTCGTCTCGGCGCTGGTCTTCATTCCCCGGGATCGGTACAACACCGCCGTCCGGCTCAGTGTCGAGTCGATCCTGAGGGAGGCCGTGGGGGCGGTGGGCGTCGAATACACCACCCGGGTCTCGGAATCCCATCTCGCGCAAGTGCACTACGTTCTGCGTCTCGAGCCGGGCACTCGCGTCCCCGATGTCGACGTCGATGCCCTCGAGGCCCGCATCGCCGCGGCCACCCGGACGTGGGATGAGGACTTCGCGGGCGCCTCCGTCCGCGAGTTCGGTGAGGAGGAGGCCGCGCGCCTGGTCAGCACGTATGCCGGCGCCTTCCCCACCGCATACAAGGAGGACTTCGAGGTCCGCCAGGGCGTCGCCGACCTGCACCACCTCGAGGCCCTGCCCGACCCGGATTCGACCCGCATGGTGCTCTACAAGCCGCGTTGGAAGCCCGACACCGAGCGTCGCTTCAAGATCTTCCGGCGCGAACAGGTGACCTTGACCCGGGTGCTCCCGCTATTCACCGATATGGGCGTCGAGGTCGTCGACGAGCGACCGTATGAGGTGGCACGCGCCGATGGCACCCGCCTGCACGTCTACGACTTCGGCCTGCGGGTGCGTGACGGTGCCGTGTGGAGCTCGATGACCCACGCCCGCCTGCGCGAACTCTTCGAGGACGCCGTCGCGGCCGTGTGGGCCGGTCGCGCGGAGTCCGACGGTTTCAACACGCTGGTGCTGCGCTCGCAGTTGACCTGGCGCCAGGTGGTCATCCTGCGCACGATCGCGAAGTACCTGCGCCAGACCCGGCCCGCCTTCTCCGAGAACTATCTCCAGAACGCCCTGATCCACAACTGGCGGATCGCTGCCGACCTGGTCGCGCTCTTCGAGGCGCGGTTCGATCCGGCCGGCTCCGCGGACGACCGACCGGCCTGCGAGGAGGCGATCGCCGAGCGCATCGTCGACGCCCTCGATTCGGTCACCTCGCTGGACGAGGACCGCATCATCCGGGCCTTCCTCGGGGTCATCCGCGCAACCTTGCGCACGAACTACTACCAGCGCGACGCCCACGGGGCGCCCAAGGCTTATGTCTCGCTGAAGTTGGACCCGCAGAAGGTGCCGGAACTCCCGGCTCCGCGGCCGGCATACGAGATCTGGGTTTACAGCCCGCGCGTCGAGGGCGTGCACCTGCGCTTCGGCCCGGTCGCTCGCGGCGGCCTGCGCTGGAGCGACCGGCGCGACGACTTCCGCACCGAAGTGCTGGGCCTGGTCAAGGCCCAGATGGTCAAGAACGCCGTGATCGTGCCGACCGGCTCCAAGGGCGGCTTCTTTGCCAAGCAACTGCCCGATAACAGTGACCGCGACGCGTGGCTGGCCGAGGGCATCGCGTCCTACCGAATCTTCATCAGCGGCCTGCTCGACCTGACCGACAACCGGGTCAGCGACGAGGTCGTCCCGCCCGCCGATGTCGTGCGGCACGACGGCGACGACCCGTATCTCGTGGTTGCCGCCGACAAGGGCACGGCCAGCTTCTCCGATATCGCCAACAGCGTCAGCCAGGACTATGGCTTCTGGCTCGATGACGCCTTCGCCTCCGGCGGCTCCAGCGGCTACGACCACAAGGGCATGGGGATCACCGCCCGCGGGGCGTGGGAATCGGTCAAGCGGCACTTCCGCGAGTTCGGCCATGACACCCAGACCGAGGACTTCACCACGGTGGGCATCGGCGACATGAGCGGTGACGTCTTCGGCAACGGGATGCTGCTCTCGCACCACATTCGCCTGATCGCCGCCTTCGATCACCGGCACGTCTTCCTCGACCCCAACCCGGTCGCCGCGACGTCGTTCGCCGAGCGGCAGCGCCTGTTCGACCTGCCCCGCTCGTCGTGGGGCGACTACGACACTGCCGTGATCTCCGAGGGGGGCGGTGTCTATCCGCGGACGGCCAAGTCGGTACCCATCACGGCGCCGGTCGCCGAAGCACTAGGGATCGACTCCGGGGTCCGCGCCATGACGCCGGCCGAGTTGATCCACGCGATCCTGCTCGCGCCCGCCGACCTGCTGTGGAATGGCGGCATCGGCACCTATGTCAAGGCGAGCACCGAGAGCAATGGCGAGATCGGTGACCGCGCCAATGACGCCATCCGCGTCGACGGCCGAGACCTGCGGGTCCGGGTCGTCGGCGAGGGCGGCAACCTCGGCTTCTCGCAGCACGGACGCATCGAGGCGGCCCGCCATGGCATCCGGATCAATACCGATGCCATCGACAACTCGGCCGGCGTGGACACCTCCGACCACGAGGTCAACATCAAGATCCTGCTCAGCCAGGTGGTTCGCGACGGCGATCTGACTCTCAAACAGCGCAACGAGATCCTCGCCTCGATGACCGATGACGTGGCGCATGCCGTGCTGCGCGACAACTACGAGCAGAACGTCCTGCTCGGGAATGCCCGGGCCCAGCAATTCGCGATGGTGCCGGTCCACCAGCGGCTGATCCACGAACTCGAGGACCGGGGCGACCTCAACCGGGAGTTGGAGTTCCTGCCCTCCGATGTGGAGCTCGCGAAGCGGGCCGAGGAGCAGGCCGGCTTGTCCTCGCCCGAGTTCTCGGTGCTGGTCGCCTACGCGAAGCTGGCGCTCAAGCACGATCTGCTGCAGACCACGCTGCCCGACGATCCCTGGCTGGAGCAAACGCTGCGCGGCTACTTCCCGCCGCTGGTCGGCGAGCGCTTCCCCGGCGCGGTCGACGCCCATCCGCTCAAACGCGAGATCATCACGACGGCGATCGCCAACTCCCTGGTCAACCGCGGCGGGATCACCTTCGCCTTCCGCGCGGCCGAGGAAACGGGAGCGACCACCGAGCAGATCGCGCGGGCCTTCGTGATCGCGCGCGAGATCTTCGGTGCCGCGGGCTATCTGTCGGCCGTCGAAGCCCTCGACAACCAGGTGGGCACGGACGTCCAGACGGATCTCTATCTGGAGTTGCGCCGGCTGCTCGACCGGGCGGTGCGGTGGCTCGTGGTCAGCCGCCCGGCGGGCCTCGACCTCTCCACCGAGATCGCGCGCTTCCGCCCGATCATCGCCGAGTGGGCACCGAAGATTCCCGACTTCCTGGTGGGCAGCGAGCGCGAACGTTTGGATCGCAATACCGCCGCCCGCGTCGAGCAAGGCGTCCCGGAAGACATCGCGGCGCGCCGGTCGGCGCTGCTGGACTGCTACTCCCTGCTCGACATCGTCGAGATCGCCACCGAGACCGGGCACGACCCGTCGGTGATCATCCCGCTCTATTTCCAGATCTCCGAGCGCCTGGGCGTGGATAACCTCCTTGGCAAAATCACCCTGCTCTCGCGGGAGAATCGTTGGGATTCGCTGGCGCGTGGCGCCCTCCGAGACGACCTGTACGGCATCCTCGAAGGCATCACGCGCTCGGTGCTGGCGGGCGCGGAGCCGGGCTCGGCCGGGCCGGAGGACCTGATCGAGCACTGGCTCGACGCCAACCGCGACTCGCTCGAGCGCGCGCACCGCTCCTTGCGCGGCATCGACCGCATGGACCGGCCGGGCATCTCTGCCTTGTCCGTAGCGCTGCGCGTGCTCCGGACCGTCGTAAAGTCGGGGTCGGCCGATCACTGAGGTCCGGACACCTTGACCGGGTAGGCTCCCCGCTCGTGGTCAGCATGCTCGCCGAACGCCTTCACCGGGATTCGCAACTCGGCGACCGGGCGATCGAGCGGGTGCACGTCCTGCTCGGCGAGTGGCAGTTGCTCTCCGATTTGTCCTTCGCCGATCTGGTGCTGTGGATCCAGATGCTCGACGGCGGCTGGCACGCGGTCGCCCACGTGCGCCCGAACACCGGCCAAATGGTCTTTTTCGATGACATCGTCGGCCAGGTCGCCATGGGCGACCGGGCGCGACTGCTCGAACAGGCGAAGTACGAAGGGGCCGTTCTGCGCCGCGGCGGGCCGATTCTCGATCACGATCACGCGATCCGTGAGGAAGCCGTCCCGCTGCGCGACCAGGGCGGCACGATCGCGATCTTGACCCGGCATACGAATCTGACCGCTTTGCGCACGCCGAGCCGGCTGGAGCTGAGCTATCAGGGGCTGGCGGCGACTCTCGTGCGGATGATCGCGGCGGGGGAGTGGCCGACGGCGTGCGCTCCCACCGGTCACCGCCGGGGCGCCCCGCGCGTCAGCGACGGCGTCATCCACCTCGGCGTCGACGGCCTGGTGCGGTATGCCAGCCCCAACGCCCTCAGCGCGATCCACCGGCTCGGTCACGACGGTGAGGTCATCGGCGAGCACCTGACCCAGATCTTCACCGATGTGCTGCGCGACGAGGGGCAAGTGGACGAGGCCCTCGCCGTGGTGACTACCGGCCGGGCGGACTGGCGCGCCGACGTCGCGACCAGGGCCGGGGCGGTGGCCCTGCGCGCCATCCCGCTGACCGAGGACCATCAGCGCATCGGCGCGATGATCCTCCTGCGCGATGTCACCGAGTTGCGCCGCCGCGAGCACGAGTTGCTCTCCAAGGACGCGACCATCCGCGAGATTCACCACCGCGTCAAGAACAATCTGCAGACCGTCGCGGCCCTCCTGCGGTTGCAAGCCCGCCGGCTCCCGCCGGGTCAGGGCAAGGATGCCCTCGATGAGGCGGTGCGCCGGGTCGGCACGATCGCCATGGTCCACGAGACGCTCAGCCACGGGTTCGACGAGACCGTCGATTTCGACGACATCGCGGTGCGTGGCCTGCAGGCCGTCATCGAGGTGGCGTCCCAGGAGCAGCACATCGAGTCGCGGGTCGCGGGCACCTTCGGGCGGATGCGCGCCGAGGACGCCATGGCTCTGGCCATGGTGATCAGCGAACTCGTGCAGAACGCGGTCGAGCATGGCCTGGCCGACCGCGGCGGGCGGATCGAGGTGCTCGTCGACAGGGAGGAGGGCGAGGACGGAGTGGTGCTGCGGGTGACGATCGCCGACAACGGCACGGGCATACCGCCGGGTTTCCGGCCCGGCAAGGCGGGCCTCGGCACCCAGATCGTCAACTCACTGGTCCAGGATCTGCGCGGCGCCATCCGGTGGGAGGATGTCAACCCCCACGGCACGCGGGTGCGCTTCTTCGCCTGTCTGCGCCCTCTCGAACGGGAGAGTTAGGACTTAGCCGGCGCGGCGGGCGCGGGCGTTACGACGCTTGAGTGCGCGGCGCTCGTCCTCGGACAAACCGCCCCAGACGCCTGAATCCTGGCCGTTCTCCAGCGACCACTTCAGACAGATGTCGACCACCTCACACCGACGGCAGACCGCCTTGGCCTCTTCGATCTGCAAGATCGCGGGACCGGTGTTCCCGATCGGGAAGAATAGTTCCGGGTCCTCGTCGAGACACGCCGCGCGGTCGCGCCAGTCCATGAAGCAGAGCTCCTTTGTCGAGCAACACATTGGGTGCCACGGATGGTAGGGCCGGGGCACGGGGGTTTCCAAGAAGGATCAACGACCCATTGTCAGGGACAAACCCTCTGGTTGCCAATGGTTAGGGCAGTCATTTTGTTCCCGGCGCCTCGACATAGGGTGCCCGTATGACGCATCCCCCCGCCGCGACCCGGACCTGGCCGGTCGCCGTGGCCCTCGCCGTGCTCGGCCTGGAGGCCCTGGGGCTGGTGGGGCTGATCGTGCTCTATGTGATCGAGTTGAGCGCCGCCAAGGCCGAGTCTGCGGGACGTACCTTGGCCTCGATCGCCCTTTTCGTGGTCGGCCTGCTGATCCTGCTGGCCATGATCCGGGCGTGGCGGCGCTCGGACGGCTGGCAGCGGATGGCCACTCTCGTGCTCAATGCGCTGATGATTCCCGTCGGCTTCAGCGCGGTCAGGGGCTGGGGGATGTGGATCGGCGGACCTGCGCTCCTGCTGGCTGGCGCGGGTGTGGTGGCCGCCCTCGCGGCGTCCGGCGAGGACGAGGTCTCGCCCGCGCGCTGACCTGGTCCGGCTCAGCTCAGAACAGGTCGCACCCGTCGAGCACATCGCACCCGTCGCAGCCGCCGCACCCGTCGCCGAAGTCGAGCAGTCCGCTCGCGGACGACGCGAAGTCACCGGCGGCGTCGGCAACGCCCGTCAGGACGTCGAAGTCCCCGATCGAGCCGATCAGATCACCCAGGTCGCCGATTCCCGTGCCGAGATTCCACACGAGGTCCGCGCCGTCGATCCAGGTGAAGTCGAAGTACGCGTCGCCGAGGCCGGCCAAGTGCGCCCGGGTGGCCACGTCGGCGAAGGTCTTGGCCCAGCGGTCCGCGACGCCGAAGACCATGGCATAGGGCAGATAGCGCGAGAAGAGATCGGCGGCCTCCTCGAAGCGGATCTGCCCGGCCTCGGCCTTGGTCAGGTATTCCTTGAAGCCGAGGGCCTGGATGCGCGCGGCGCTGCCCTCCGCAGTGCGGGGCGTGCGTCCGCGCATGCCGATGAAGAGGATGCCCGAGGCGATCGCCAATCCGGCACCGAGCGCGATGAGCAGGTGATTCTCGCGCGCGGTCGTCAGCAGGGCCGCGCCGCCATAGCCCAGCAGGCCGATGGCCACGAGCAGCAGTGGCAGGGCCAGGCAGCCGATGCGCCGATTGCGGTCCCGCGGATGCTTGGTGTACCAGCGGCGGTCGACGACCTCGCGATAGAGCCCGATCTGGGCCTCGCGCATGGTCAGGTCGAAGCCACGCTTCTTCAGCTCGCCGATGGTGGTCTCGGGACCCTGCGCGAAGACCCGTCCGAGCAGCAGCGTCTCGAAGGACAGCAGGGCACCGGGGGGCGCGGGCAGCAGGCGGGTCAGGCGCCAGTCCCGGTCCGGGCGGGCGGAGGCGGGGGCCGGCCGCCCCCGGTGCGAGGGCGCCGGGGGCGGAGGTGGGGCGGCCGGATCGACCGGCTCAGGGTGCAACCGCAGATAGCCGCGCACCGCCAGGTCGATCAGCGTGGCGCTGACGTCGACGACATCCGCGCGGCCGTCGATGACCGTGCCGACCAGGCCGGGCGTCATACCGTCCGGTGGGGTGAACCGCACGGCGACCGGTCCTGACCACTCCGATTGCCCACCCCCGACGCGCGTGCGGGTGACCTGCTGCCCCAGGGCCGGCAACTCGCCGGGCGTGACCCCGGCGAATACGGCGTCGCGGCGCCGCCGGCGGAACCACACGACGGCGGGCAGCACGATCAGGACCGGCACGAGGGCGGCCACCATCAGCGCGATACGTTCGTCTGCCGGCATACCGGGGAAGCCTAGGGCGTGCGGCCGGCGGCCGCGTCGTTGACTAGCATGCGCACCCGTGAGCGGTAATTACGTCCTGACCCTGTCCTGCCCCGACCGACCCGGCATCGTCGCCGCGGTCGCGACCACGCTCGCCAATGTCGGGGGGAACATTTTGGAGAGCCAACAGTTCGACGACCAGCGCACCGGACGCTTCTTCATGCGGGTGCTCTTCGCGGGCGTCGACGGCCGCGTGCTCGACGAGCACGACCTGCACGGGGCCATCGGCGCGATCGGGGTGCCCTTCGCGATGGACTGGGCCCTGCGTCCGGCAGCTGCGCCCTATCGCACCATCGTCATGGTCTCGAAGTTTGGCCACTGCCTCAACGACATCCTCTTCCGGTGGCGAACCGGCGGGATCAATATGGACATCGCGGCGATCGTCTCCAACCACCGCGACCTGGAGCCGCTGGCGCGTTCGTATGCCGTTCCCTTCCACCACATTCCCGTCACCGCGGACACCAAGGCGGATGCGGAGGCCCAACTCTCGGCCCTGGTCGACGACCTCGGCGTCGACCTGGTCGTCCTCGCCCGCTACATGCAGATCCTCTCCGACGACCTGAGTGCGGCGATGTCGGGACGGATCATCAACATCCACCACTCCTTCCTGCCCTCCTTCAAGGGCGCCAAGCCCTACCACCAGGCGTTCGCCCGCGGCGTCAAACTCGTCGGCGCGACGGCGCATTTCGTCACCGCCGACCTCGACGAAGGACCGATCATCGAGCAGGATGCGATCCGCGTCGATCACCGGATGCTTCCCCAGGACCTGGTCCGGGCCGGTGAGGAGTGCGAGGAGCGCGTGCTGGCCCGCGCGCTGCGGTGGTATTGCGAGTCGCGGGTGATGATCGCCGGTGACCGCACCGTCGTCTTCAGTTGATCGCGCCGGCGCCAAGTCTTAGCCCACGCGAGGCGCGCTGACAGCTTCCCGACAGGGAGTGTGCCGAAAGTTGTTGCTACACAAGCCGGGCGGATGAGCCGACCGGCGAGACCCCAAGGAGCAACATCCATGGCCCTTTCCAAGTTCGGTGCGGCGGCTGCCGCTCTCGCAGCCGCCGGCGTCGTCGTCGGTGGCGGTGCCGCCCTCGCCAACGCGGCCGACAACTCCTCATCCTCGACCTCCTCCAGCTCCGCCGCTGCCGGCTCCAATGGCGCGTCCAGCGGGGCCGCTGCCGCCAACCAGGGTCAGGCCCCGCAGGGTCAGGGTGGTCCGGGCATGAACGACGCGTCCCAGGACACGGCGGTCACCGGCACCGAGGCCGACAAGGTCATCGCAGCCGTCAAGGCCAAGGACGCCACGGTCACCATCGACACCGTCCGCAAGGACCCCGACGGCTCGTACGACGCACTCGGTACCAAGGACGGCTCGCCGGTCTTCTTCGACGTGAGCGCCGACCTCGCCACTATCACCCAGAACACCGGCGGTCCGGGCGCCATGGGCGGTCACGGCGGCGGGATGGGTGGCCCGCGTGGCGGCATGGACGGTCAAGCCCCCGGCGCGGCTCAGGGTGGCACGCAGAGCGGCGCCCAAGGCAACGCCCCGACGTCTGCTCCGACCCTGCCCAGCACGGCCGGCACCAACTGATCCAGCGCCCGCGCACGCCAGGCTTCCTCGGCGTGCTCGTTGCCGCGCTCGGGCGGGCGCGCGGCGCTACTGCTGCAGGAGGCTTCGGCACTCGCGAGCGATCTGGAGTTCCTCATTCGTGGGGATGACGTATGCCGCGACCCTACTGGCCGACGTGGTCACCAGCGTCTCGCCCTCGGCCGCCGCATTCGCGTCCGCGTCGATCTCGACACCGAAGACGGTCAGGCGCCCCAGGACCGCCGCGCGCAACCGGGGCGAGTGCTCGCCGATCCCGCCCGTAAAGGCGATGGCATCAAGGCGGCCCATGGCCGCGGCATACGCGCCGATGTATTTGACGAGGCGGTGCACCACGACAGCGATCGCTGCGGCGGCATCCGCATCGCCGGCCTGGGCCCGGTCCGAGATAGTGCGGTAATCGTTCGCTCCCGCAAGGCCTTTCAATCCGCTCTGCTTGTTCAAGGCGTCGTCCAACTCGGCGACGCCGAGGCCGGCCGTGCGCGCCATATGGAACGGGATCGCCGGGTCCAGATCCCCGCAACGCGTTCCCATCACCAGGCCCTCGAGTGGCGTCATGCCCATCGAGGTGTCGATGCTCTCGCCGTCGAGCACCGCGCAGGCGCTGCACCCATTGCCCAGGTGCAGCACCACGATCGCTAGCTCGGAGCGACCCATGATCGCCGAAACACGCCTCGAGACATACTCGTGGGACGTCCCGTGGAAGCCGTAGCGGCGCACGCTGTGCTCATCGCGCCAGGTCTGCGGCACGGCATACGTGAACGCCGCGGGCGGTAGGGTCCGGTGGAAGGCCGTGTCAAAGACGGCGACATGCGGCACATCGGGGAAGCGGGCCAGCGCCGCCCGGATGCCGGCGATATTTGCCGGATTGTGCAGGGGCGCAAGGGGAGTCAGCTCTTCAAGAGCGTGGAGCACGTGCTCGTCGATGCGCGTGGCCTCGCGAAATTTGGTGCCGCCGTGGACAACGCGATGACCGACGGCGAAGAGCGGTTCCGCGCCGAGATCCGGACCGTAGGTCCCGAAGGCCTCGCCCAGGGCCACGAATGCTGCGGCCGGGTCGGCGATCGGCGCCGACCAGCGCTGCGTGCTCTCGCCTGCCGTATGCCGTAGCTCGCCCGTCCCTTCCCCGATCCGCTCGATCAGGCCCGAGGCCGCGACGAGTCCCGAATCGGCATCCAGGAGTTGGTATTTCACCGATGACGAGCCGGCGTTGATCACCAGAACACGCTTCACTGCGACGCTCCTGCCTGGATCGCGGTGATGGCGATCGTGTTGACGATGTCACGGACGAGGGCACCACGGGAGAGGTCGTTGACGGGTCGGCGCAGGCCCTGCAGTACCGGTCCGATGGCCACGGCGCCCGCCGACCGTTGCACGGCCTTGTAGGTGTTGTTGCCGGTGTTTAGGTCGGGGAAGACGAAAACCGTGGCGGCGCCGGCCACCGGCGATCCCTTGAGCTTCGTCGCGGCGACCGCGGGGTCAACGGCCGCGTCATACTGGATCGGTCCCTCGACGAGCAGATGCGGGGCCCGCGCACGCACCAGTTCCGTTGCGGCCCTGACCTTTTCGACATCGGCTCCGGTGCCGCTGCTGCCGGTCGAATAGGACAGCATGGCCACCCGCGGGTCGACGCCGAACTGCGCCGCCGTCAAGGCTGAGGAGATAGCGATGTCGGCGAGTTGCTCGGCCGTCGGCT
The DNA here is from genome assembly GCF_039531165.1 of Nostocoides vanveenii. Lineage (NCBI taxonomy): Bacteria > Bacillati > Actinomycetota > Actinomycetes > Micrococcales > Intrasporangiaceae > Nostocoides > Nostocoides vanveenii. The sequence goes on from NZ_BAAAPN010000103.1 coordinate 75,741, forward strand.
CGGGATTGACCGCGCAGTCGCCATAGACCAGCACCCGGTCGGCCAGGCACATCAAGAAGACACTGCTGACGACCGAGACGTCGGGCACGGTCTTGATGACTTCGAGCGCGGGCCGGATGGTATGCGCCGTGGTGTGGGCCGCGCCCGACACCATGCCGTCGGCCTCGCCGAGGAGAACCATCATGGTCCCGAAATAGGAAACGTCGGTGACGATATCGCGCGCCATGTCGACGGTCACGCCCTTCTGCCCACGCAAGCGCGCGTATTCGATCGAATAGCGCTCGACGTGCTCGGGGTCCTCGGTCGAGAGCAGCCGCGCGCCCTCCAGGTCGAGCCCCAGCACTCCGGCGCGTTCGCGGACGGCTGCCGGATCGCCGAGGATCGTCAGGCGTGCGGCTCCGCGATGCAGGATGCGGTCGGCTGCGTCGAGGATGCGGTCGTCATTGCCCTCCGGAAGCACGATGTGGGCGTTCGCGGCGCGGGCCCGCGTGATCAGTTGCTGCTCGAACATCAGCGGGGTGACGGCCCCGGGCGTGGTTGCACCGAGGTGGGTCAGCAGCGCTTCGGAGTCGATGTGCTGAGTGAAAAGTCGTTCTGCCGCTTCGAGTTTGCGCGGGGATCCGGGATCGAGATAGCCGCGAACGCCGACCAGGGTCGAGGTGGTCGCCACCGTTCCGCCCGCGCAACCGATGACCGGCAGTTGCGGGCTCAGGCCGTCGATCAGCCGCTGAACCTGCGGTGAGAGCGAAAACCCGCCGTTGAGGAAGAGCGCGGCCGGGGTGGGAAAGGTGTTGGCCTCGTGAGCCAGGAGCACGCCGAGGACGACGTCCTCACGGTCGCCGGGAACGACCACGGCGCCGCCGGCGACGAGCCGGTCGAGCACGTGCGGCATCGTCATCGCGGCGACGACGAGCCCCTGGCAGGTCTCATCGAGACGGGTGGGGTCGCCATACAGCAAGGTGCCGTCGACGGCGGTGAGGAGTTGCCGCACGGTCGGCGCCCGCAGGAAGGGGGAGTCGGGGACGGCGAAGGCGGGGATGCCCGCTCCGGCGGCCACGGCGGCGAGTGCTGAGTCCGGGTCGGCGGTCACCCGATTGGCGACGACGGCGAGCACATGGGCGTGGTGCGCCCGCGCGTCGGCGATCGCGACCCGAGCCGCCGTCGCGATGTCCTCGGGTTCACGGTCGGCGCCGGAGACCACCAGGAGCATGGGGGCTTCGAGGTTCGCGGCCAGTTCCGCGTTGACGCTGAACTCGGTCGGGGAGGGGACGTCGGAGAAGTCGGAGCCGACGACCACCATCGCATCGCGGCCCGCCGCGGCCGCGTGGAAGCGCGCGACGATCTCCTCCATCGCGGCGCTCTGTTCGGCGTGTATGGCGTCATAGGTAACGCCCAGCGCGAGGTGCGGATCCATCGGTTCGGACAGGCTCGCGGCAAGCAGCGTCAGGACCGGGTCGGGCTCGTCGGTGTTGCTGACGATCGGGCGGAAGACGCCGACGCGGCCGGCCTGGCGGGTCAGCGCCGATACCACGCCGAGAGCGATCGCGGACTTGCCGGCGGCGGCTTCGGTGGCGGCCACATAGATGCGCGTTGACATGCTCGCAAGCCTAGGGCGCCCGGCCTCGCGGCAGACGAAAAGGCCCGGTCCGCGCTCGAGGCGACGGCCGGGCCGGGGTGGTTGCGCGCAGCGTCAGGCGGCGATCGGGGCGCGCAGGTGGGCGCGGTTGCTGTGGGTGCTGCTCAAGTTGTGCGTGAGGATGTCGCGCACCAGGTCGGCGTCGTCGCTGTCCTGGCCCTCGACGCTCGCCAGGAGGTCTTCGATCTCGACCGGTGAGGTGTAGACGGCCAGGGCGTCCTGGAGTTCGCGGACGTGGGCGCGGGCGGCCTTGCGTTCGTTGTGGGTGGCAATCAGGTCGTGCCAGCGGGTTTTCGTGCTCATGCGTCAAGTGTCCTCGTCGGGCAACGATGCGTCCAATAGCTGCACAGCATGCCATTTATGCCGTAACGTCATGGGAGTGGAGACCGAGGCGCTGCGCTGGTTCCAGCTCGTTGCCGACGGACTGACGGTCACCGAGGTCGCCGAGACCTATGCCGTCAGTCAGCCAGGCGTCTCTCGTGCGCTTGCGCGACTGGAGGAGGACGTCGGCACGCCGCTGTTGCGCCGCTCCGGCCGGGTGCTGCGCCTGACTCAGGCCGGGGCGACCTTCAAACGCCATGTGGACGCCTTTGTCAACAATCTCGACGACGGCCTGGCCGCGGTCGAACAACTGCTGGATCCCGGCAGCGGGCTGGTCACGCTCGGCTTCCCGCTCAGCCTCGGGACGTGGTTTGTCCCCGGGCTGATTCGCGACTTCGGGCGGATTCGGCCCCAGGTGCGCTTCGCCCTGCAGCGGACGGCGGTCGGCGAGCCCGGGGCCCCCTCGCGCCTCCTGCTCACCCGCGAGGTCGAGTTGGAGCTGACCACCGCGCGCATTTCCCATCCCGATATCGAGTGGCGACGGGTTGCCGTCGAGCCGCTGCTGCTGTGCGTGCCGCTCGATCACCCAGTCGCGGACGCCGATGCGGTCGAACTCGCCGCGGTCGCTGCCGAGCCCTTCATCATGCGCCGCCGGCCCTCGGGGATGCGTGAGCAGGTGGTCGACCTGTGCAATGCGGCCGGTTTCTCGCCGGTGGTCGCTTATGAAGTGGACGACCTGCCCACGGTGCGCGGCTTCGTCGGGGCCGGCCTGGGAGTGGCCGTGGTCCCGGCCCTCGGGCGCGATGTCCCGGTCGTGCTCGGGCCGGTCCGCTTCCTCCCGCTGCTGGATCCGGGGGCCCAGCGCGACATCGGCCTGGCGTGCCTGACCGAGCGTCGCCTGCTGCCCGCGGCCGACTCCTTCCGCCGCTTCGTGGTCGGGGGCGGGGCGAACCTAACGTCTGCTAGCAGCGTTTAGACCGTATGGAGTGACCGCTCAGGATGGTTGAGTCGGTTGCGGGCCGGGGCCTCACTCACAAACACTCGTGGGTTACCGAGCAGGGGCCGCCTGCTCGGCC
>NZ_BAAAPN010000104.1:0-83223 GCF_039531165.1 Nostocoides vanveenii
ACTTCGTGTCGGGCAGACCCCGTGACCGCCAGCGGGCACTTCTCGTGGCCGCTACCGGGCAGCTATATGGCCGCCTCCGGGCAGTTTCTCGAGACCGCTTTCAATCGCGGACGGCAATTGCCCGCACCCACTCGCCGGCCAGGACGCGGCAGCGGAGCAACCCTTCACGCACGCGAAGGCCGTCGCCGTGACCACGCCGGGGCTGCTCCGCATCGGCGGTGTCCGGATCGACGTTGGTGTCGGCGACGACGTCGTGCTGCTCGGCGACGAGGGTCAGGTCTTGATGACCATGACACGGACCAGCACGCCCACGACCGACTCCGAGCCGGTGGCCGCTCGCCCCGCCACGCCCAACGATCTGATCGGCGACTGGCGCTTGACCTACCTTGCGGCTGAGCCCAAACGCACCTTCGGCGACATCTCGGTGCTGCGGATCAGGGCGGGCGATGGCGGCGACAGCCTCGACTGGACGGTGGCATCGGGCTGCCCAATCCGCCAGGGCACCCTCCGCATCACGACCAGCGGTGACCAACAGCAAGTGGCTCCCGGCCGGTCCGAGACGGCGCCTGCCGCGGCGGCGGTGTGCGACCCCAAGGCCGAGGTGCTGCTGGCGGCGCACTTCATGGCCGGTGCCACGTCATACGGGATGACAGCCGACGGGCGGCTCGTGCTCGAAGGCAGCGGGGCGCCGGTGCTGGCGGTCTTCGAGCGCACCTAAAAGTTGGGGCCAACGGGGTGTCAGTCTGCTCCGTCATACTGACGCTTGCCTTTTCGCACCCGACCCCGGAAGCCGTATGCCTGCCTCCTCCCGTCCCAAGCCCGCCTCGCCGAAGGCGTCCAAACCACCCAAGCGCAAGCGGCGCTGGCTGCGCCGCACGCTGTGGACGCTGTTCACGCTCGGCCTGATCGGCACCGCCGGCCTGGTGATCGCCTATGCCATGACGCCGATCCCCAAGCCCAATGAGAAGGCGCTGCAGCAGTCCTCGACCATCTACTACAGCGACGGAAAGACGGTCATGGACCGCTTCGCCAACGTCAACCGGCAGATCGTCGGCCTCGACAAGGTGCCCAAGGACGTCCAAGAAGCATTTCTGGCGGCCGAGGACCGCAGCTTCTACCAGAACAACGGCATCTCGCCCAAGGGCATCGCCCGCTCGATCTGGGTCGGCCTCAAGGGCGGCCCGCAACAAGGCGGGTCGACGATCACCCAGCAGTACGTCAAGAACTACTACTTGACCCAAGACCGCACGATCACCCGCAAGGCGCGCGAGATCCTCATCTCGATCAAGATCGACCAGCAGGTCTCCAAGGACCAAATCCTGGCCGACTACCTCAACACCATCTACTTCGGCCGCGGGGCCTCGGGCATCCAGACCGCGTCCTTGGCCTACTTCGGCAAGTCCGTCCAGAATCTCGACGTCGCCCAGGGCGCCCTGCTCGCCTCGGTCATCCGCGGCCCGTCCTATTACGACCCGCGCCTGGGCGCCGAGCAGCTCGCCAACGCCAAATCGCGGTGGGCCTACGTGATGGACGGCATGGTCAGCCAGGGCTGGCTGACCCCAGCCGAGCGCGCCGCCGCCAAGTTCCCCGAGACCAAATCGCTGACCAAGTCGAGCACCGCGACCGGCCCGGCCGGCTTCATCTCCGAGATGGTGCGCGCCGAGCTCACCACCAAGCTCCAGCTCACCGACGCCGACCTCGACCGGGGCGGCTACCGCATCGTGACCACGATCGACAAGCGTGCGCAGGATGCCGCCGTTGCCGCCGTCCAGGCCCGTATGCCGCAGGGTGTCGACGACCTGCACGTCGGCCTGGCTGCCATCGCCCCGGGCGACGGCGCCATCCGGGCGATGTACGGCGGCGCGCGCTACGGCTCCGGTGATCTCGGCTATTTCAACACCGCCACCCAGGCGGGCCTTCAGGCCGGGTCGACCTTCAAGGTCTGGACCCTGGTCGCTGCTCTTGAACGCGGACTGCCCCTCTCGACCCGTTTCAACGCCAGCAGCCCGCAATTCTTCGAGCAGTTCAAGTCTGGCGAGGCCGGCGCGAGCGCCGCTGCCGCCGCGGGCGAGGTCCAGAACTTCGGCAACCACAACTACGGCGTGGTCGACATGGCGACCGCCACGGCGTTGTCGGCCAACACCTACTACGCCCAGCTCAATATCGAGGTCACGCCCGAGCGCACCCGCGAGGCCGCGCTCAAGGCCGGGATCATTGCAGCCGCGCCGCAGAAGGAGCTCGGCACCAACTACGCCAATGTCTTCGGCACCGACCTCGTGAGCGTGATCAACCAGGCCAACGCCTACGCAACCATCGCGGCCCAGGGCAAGAAGGCCAACCCCTACCTGATCGCCAGCGTCAAGGCCACCGGCGAGTTCGCCCTCAACTACAAGGCCAAGCCGTCGGTCAAGCAGGTCTTCGACCAGAACGTCATGCGGGACGCCATCCAGGCGATGAGCAAGGTCGTCCAATCCGGCGGCACCGGCGCCGCGGCCGGCGCGCTCGGCCGTCCTGCAGCCGGCAAGACCGGCACGACCACCGACAACTACTCGGCGTGGTTCGACGGCTTTACCCCGGGCCAGCTCGCCGCGGCCGTCGGAATCTACAAGGGTGACGGCTCCCTGACCGAAGCCAACCGGATGAACAGCATCCCGGGTGTGGGCGAGTTGACCGGTGGCACCGTCCCCGTCGGCATCTGGACCGACTTCATGCGCGGCGCCCTCGAGGGTCAGCCCGTTGCGGCTCTGCCGCCGGCCGGCAATGTTTCGGGGGGCACACCGACCATCGCCACCGCGGTGCCCTCCTCGTCCTCCTCCTCGTCTTCGTCCTCGTCGTCCTCCTCGTCCACCGACACGAGTTCGTCCAGCAGCGGCACCGACACGGCGACGACCACCGGCACCGGGACGACGACCGCGCCTCCCACCTCGGAAACGACGTCGGCGCCGCCCACCTCGACGGCACCGACAACCACGCCGCCGCCACAGACGACGGACACCCCGAGCAGTTCGTCGGGCCCGATGCGTCCCGACGAGACCTCGACGTCGACCGGCTGATGCGGATGCTCCCCGACGTCCTGCCCGCGCCCGCGACCGCCCTCATGGGCGGGCCGCCCGGCCGGTATGCCTCGCCGAACGGCTGGTGGCGGCGTATCGCCCTGCGGCTGGTCGCCCTCGTCTCGGTCCCGATGATGCTCGCGGTCCTGCAGCGCGAGCACTGCATCCGCTTCGGCTGGAGCGGGGACGATCAGTTCTTCCGGGAGTGCTTCTCCGACCTGCCGGCGCAGTACTCCATCGGTGGGCTGAACACGGGTTTCGGCGGCTACCTGGCCGGGCAGGCGCACCTGACCGAGCCGGTGCTGTCCGGCTCGGTCATGAGCCTGCTCGGGGGGCTCGCGCCGGGCGGGAGCGCGCTAGAGCAGTCGCGCTTCTACTTCTTCTACTGGGTCGCCCTGATCACGCTGCTTCTGGCCGCGACCGTCTGGTGCGTGATCCAGCTCGCCCCGGACGACCTGCAGGCGGCGGCCCAGACGGCGCTGTCGCCGGTCATCGTGCTGGCCGCCGTGCTGTCCACCGATGCGCTCGCCGTGGCGCTCGTCGCTGGCGCCCTGCTGGCCTGGCGCCGCGACAAGCTCACCCTCACCGGCATCCTGCTCGGGCTCGGGGCGCTGACACGCGGCTATGTGCTCTTCGTGGCGATCGCGCTCTATCTGGCCGCCTGGCGTTCGGACGATCTCGCGCGCGCCTACCGCGCCCTGCTGGCCGCGGCCACGACCATGCTGGTCGTCGGCGCAGCCTTCGCCATCGTCGCCCCGGATGCGCTCGCCGCGTCCTATCTGAGCTGGTGGAGCGGCGGGGCGGGCTATGGCTCGCCCTGGTTGATCCCGGCTATCGCGACCTACACCCTGCCCGCCTGGGGCGTGACGCTGCTGGCACTGGCCGGCTGGGGCATCGCGGGCTTCGTGGGCTGGGTCTTCGTCCGAGACGCCTATCGCCCGCCGACCTGGGCGCAAACCGCCCTCGTCGTCACCGCGATGGGCCTGATGGTCGGCAAGGCGATGCCGGTCCAGGCTTCCCTCGTGCTCGTGGTGCTGGCTGCTGTGTCCGGCATCCGCTGGCGTGACTCGCTGATCTGGGCCGGGGCCGAAGCCCTGCACTTCGTCGCCATCTGGCTCTATGTCGGCGCCCTGACCCATGCCGACCGCGCCCTCCCCGGCCCCTGGTATGCCGCCTTCCTCCTGATCCGGATCGCCGGCATCACCTGGCTGGTGACCCGCGTCTGGGACGCCTCGCACTACCCCTCCCGTCACCACGCCCGTGACGTCCCAGCGCGCAGCGCGGGAACGGCCGACGCGGAGCTCGTCAGCCCCTGACCCGCCCGCCCAGCGTCGCGCGATTGGGACGTATGCCGATCCCTCCGTTACCCTTGGCAGGTTGCCCGCGCGAGTGCGCGGCATACGACCCTCCTGTCACGGACCGACCGTGACCGCTCTCAGACCAGAGGAGGCGGATTCTCCGCATGCGTCAATACGAACTGATGGTCATCGTCGACCCCGAGGTCGACGACCGCCAGGTCGGCACCACCATCGACAAATTCCTACAGGTGGTAAAGAACGACGGTGGCACCGTCGACAAGGTCGACGTCTGGGGACGTCGTCGCTTGGCCTACCCGATCAAGAAGAAGGACGAGGGCAGCTATGTCGTCGCCAACTTCACCTCCGAGCCCGCGACCGCCAAGGAGCTGGACCGTCAGCTCGGGCTGTCCGAGTTGATCATGCGCACTAAGCTGCTGCGCGCCGACGCCTGATCCTCGTTAGGACACCCACATGGCAGGCGAGACCACCATCACCGTCATCGGCAACCTGACCGGTGACCCGGAGTTGCGTTTCACGCCCTCGGGCGCGGCCGTCGCGAACTTCACCGTCGCGTCCACGCCGCGCACCTTCGATCGCCAGAGCAACGAGTGGAAGGACGGGGAGACCCTGTTCATGCGCTGCTCGGTCTGGCGCGAGGTGGCCGAGAATGTCGCGGAGTCCCTGCACCGGGGCACCCGCGTCATCGTCTCCGGTCGTCTGAAGTCGCGGTCCTACGAGACCAAGGAAGGCGAGAAGCGCACCGTCATCGAGATGGACGTCGACGAAGTCGGCCCCTCGCTGCGCTACGCGACGACCAAGGTCAACCGCACCCAGCGCAGTGGTGGCGGCAACTTGGGCGGTGGCGGCGGCCAGCAGGAGGACCCCTGGGCCGGCGGTGGCAACACCGGTGGCCAGGGCGGCAGCTCCGGCGGCGGCTGGGGTAGCAACTCCGGCGGCGGCTCCGGCGGCCAGAGCGCGGGAGGCAACTCCGGTGGCTGGGTCTCTCCTTCCGGTGGCAACTCCGGCAACTCCGGTGGCGGCAATTCCGGGGGCAACTCCGGCGGCTGGGGCAACGCCCCGTCCTACGACGAACCCCCATTTTGATGTTGTTTTGATTTCTCGCCTCATCGGCTCGCGGGATCTGCTCGCTTCGCGTCGCAGTTCCCACTCGCCGATCGTCGAGAAACCGCGAGTCGGTTCGCGTCGTGGTCACCTCGCCGCTGCGCGCTCACCGCTCACCCACGTGTAAGTCACCCATCCCGAGTCAACCGCTCGGGCTCTTCACCTAAGAAGGAGAGCACCACGATGGCAAAGCCCGTTGTGCGTCGGCCCAAGAAGAAGGCCAACCCCCTGAAGTCCGCGAAGATCGAGAACATCGACTACAAGGACGCCGCGCTGCTGCGCAAGTTCATCTCCGACCGCGGCAAGATCCGCGCCCGCCGCGTGACCGGTGTCTCGGTCCAGGAGCAGCGCCTGATCGCCAACGCTGTCAAGAATGCCCGCGAGATGGCGCTGCTGCCCTACAGCAGCTCCTCGCGCTGACGCCCGGATCGAAGGAGAAACCCCAGATGAAGGTCATCCTCACCCACGAGGTCACCGGCCTCGGCGGCGCCGGCGATGTCGTCGACGTCAAGCCCGGGTATGCCCGCAACTTCCTCTTCCGTCGTGGCCTGGCCACCGCGTGGAGCGTGGGCGCGCAGAAGCAGATCGACGCGATCGCCAAGAACCGCGAGACCCGCGCCGTGAAGTCCCTCGAAGAAGCCCAGTCCATCAAGGGCAACCTTGAGGCCAAGACGGTCACCATCAAGGCCCACGCCGGCAAGGAGGGCCGCCTCTTCGGCGCCGTCTCCACCGGTGACATCGTCGCGGCCGTCAAGGCCGCGGGCGGTCCGGACCTCGACCGACGCAAGGTGGAGGTCCCCACCCCCATCAAGGCGACCGGCACGCACAAGGCGACCGTCCGCCTGCACGCCGATGTCCTCGCCAACCTGACCTTGGACGTCGTCGCCGGCTGACCCGGCATACGGCACGTATGCCGTGCACGCGAGGCGCCCCGACAGCGGCTACACCGTTGTCGGGGCGTCGCGCTACTCTCCGACGCATCCCCTACGACGAGGACTGCCCATGGATATCACCGCGGCCGAGCTGATCGCCGAGATCGAGGCATCGCCCGACGGCCCCGGCGTCGGGGCGTTCTTCGACCTCGACGGCACGATCGTCCAGGGCTACACCGCCACCACCTTGTATGCCGATCGCCTCCGCCGCGGCGACGTCGGTCCCCTGGAGTTCGCCAAGACCCTCGTCGCCGCGGTGGACGGCAGCGTGCTCGGGGGTGACCCGCAGATCATGGGCGAGGTCAGCTTCGCCGGTCTCAAGGGCCGCACGGTCGATGAGGTCGCCGAGTTCGGGCAGCGGGTCTTCACCACCAAGATCGCCGGCACCATCCGCCCGGAAGCACGCGACATCGTCCGGGCCCACCTGCGCAAGGGCCACACCATTGCCGTTGCCTCGTCCGCCACGCGGATGCAGATCGAGCCGGTCGCCAACGACCTCGGCATCCCGCACGTCATTTGCACCGAACTCGAGGACGAGGACGGCGTCCTCACCGGCAAGACCACGACGGGCATGCTGTGGGGCGAGAACAAGGCCGGTGGCGTGCGCGCCTTCGCCAAGAAGCACAAGGTCGACCTCGCATCGAGCTTTGCCTATGGCAACGGGCAAGAGGACATCGCCTTCCTCGCCACCGTCGGGCGTCCCCATCCGCTCAACCCGCATCCGGTGCTCCGCAAGGCTGCCGAGCTCGCCCATTGGCCCGTCGTGGTGCTGCGCGACCCCACCTCCGCGGGCCTGCGGTCGTATGCCGGCACGCTCGCCGCGATGGGCGGCATCAACCTCGGCCTCGGCGTCGGTGCAGCCGTCGGCGTCCTTCGGCGCAGCCGGCAGGAGGGCATGAACGCGGGCGTCGCGCTAGCGTCAAAGCTCGGCTTCGGGCTGGCCGGCGTCGAGCTCAACATCCAGGGCGAAAAGAATCTCCTTGCGGCCCGACCGGCCGTCTTCATCGGCAACCACCAGAGCTCGCTCGACCCGCTTGTCGCCGGCGCCCTGTTGGAGAGGGACTTCACCGCGGTCGCCAAGGCCGAGGCCAAGCGCGACCCGCGGATGTTCCTGATGAATCTCATCCTCAACCCGGCCTTCATCGATCGCGGCGACAACGCCAAGGCGGTCGCGACCCTGGCGCAAGTCACCGAGCGAATCCGCTCGGGCACATCGCTGTTGATTTTCCCCGAGGGCACCCGCTCGTCGACCCAGCGGCTCGGGCGCTTCAAGAAGGGCGCCTTCCACATGGCCATGGAGGCGGGGGTGCCGATCGTGCCGATCGTCTTCCGCAACACCGGCGACCTGATGTGGCGCCGCTCCCTGGTCATCAACCCCGGCACCGTGGATGTCGTTGTCCTGGAACCCATTCCGACCGACACGTGGACCAAGGACACGCTCGATCAGCACATCGCCGAGGTGCGTCAACTCTTTGTCGACACCCTGGACAACTGGCCCACCAAGGAGAATGCATGAGCGCGCGCAAGCCCAAGGTCACCGTCCTCGGCGGGGGGTCGTGGGGCACCGCGGTCGCGTCGATCGCGGCCCGCAACACCGAAGTCCTGCAGTGGCTGCGCGACCCCGACATCGCCGAGGCCATCAACACCAAGCACGAGAACCCGCGCTATCTGCCCGGCATGACGCTCACCCGCTCGCTGCGGGCGACCGCTGACCTCGATCAGGCCGTTGCGGCTGCCGACGTCATTGTCGCCGCCGTCCCCTCGCAGCACCTGCGCGGAGTGTTGGAGTCGGTGGGCGAGCATGTGCGCCCGTGGATCCCGGTCGTCTCGCTGGTCAAAGGCCTAGAGCAGGGGACCTCGAAGCGGATGACCGAGATCATCAACGAGGTGCTCCCCGGCCATCCGGCTGGGGTGCTGTCCGGGCCCAATATCGCCAAGGAGGTCGTCGCCGGGTATGCCGCGGCGGCCACCATCGCGATGCCCGACCTGACGACGGCCACGATGCTGCAGGGGCTCTTCCATGTGCCGTGGTATCGGGTCTACACCAGCGAGGACGTCCTCGGCGTCGAGATCGCGGGCGCGCTGAAGAACCCGTTGGCGATCGCGGTCGGCTTTGGCGACGGTCTCGGTGCGGGCGACAACACCCGCGCCATGGTCATCACCCGGGCCCTGCACGAGTTGACCCGGTTGGGCGTCGCGATGGGCGGGCGGCCCGAGACCTTCACCGGCCTGGCCGGCATGGGTGACCTGATCGCCACCTGCACCAGCCCGCTCTCGCGCAATCGCACGGTCGGCTACGAGCTCGGCCGCGGCAAGACCCTGGACGACATCATCGCCGGGATGAATCAAGTGGCGGAGGGTGTCAAGAGCGCGGGCGTCGTCGTGTCCTTGGCGCGCGCACACGGCGTGGACACCCCGATCTTCGACGAGGTCGACGCCGTCATCAACCACGGCAAATCGGTCGAGTCGACCTACCGAGGATTGCTGCGCGAGGCACCCGGGCACGAAGTCCACGGAGAGGGGTGGTGACCATGGCGGGCGAGCGAACGGCATACGACCCGTCGCGGGCGAACGCGGAGGCGTGGGCGCACGCGAGCGAGTGGGGCGCGGCGCGTCGGATGAACGACCTCGAGACGCTGATGTGGCGCAGTGAGCGCCACCCCGCGCATTCGTCGACGACAGCGGCGCTGCTCATGCTCGACACGGCCCCGGACTGGGCGCGGTTCCGGGCCGCGCACGACTGGGCAGGTCGGCTGATCCCGCGGATGCGGCAGCGGGTCCAGGAGTCGGCCCTGCCGATCGGGGCACCCGGGTGGGTGAGCGACGACAACTTCGACCTCGACTACCACCTGCGCCGGGTGCGGGTGCCCGCCCCAGGCGGTATGCCGCAGTTGCTCGCCTTCGCGCAGAGTGCCGCGATGGTGCCCTTCGACCGGAGCCGGCCGCTGTGGGAGGGGACCTTGATCGAAGGCCTGCCGGATGGCAAGGCGGCCTATCTGCTCAAGCTGCACCACTCCCTGACCGATGGCCTCGGCAGCGTGCAGTTGTTGTCCCTCTTGCAGAGCCGCACCCGCGAGCACACGCCCGACAAGCCGGTTGCGCGCTCGGCCGAGGGCGCCGACCCGAGTGCCAACGACCTGGCGATCGACACCATCAACCATCACGTGCGGGCCATGCCGTCGGCGGCGTCGAAGCTGGTGTCTGCCGGGGTCCAGGCGATCACGAATCCGCGCGGCACCACCGACTCCGCCCTGCGTTTTGTCGCGTCCGCGCGGCGCACGGCCATCCCAGCAGCCAAGGGGTCCCCGCTGTTCGAGGGCCGCACGGGTGCGGCCTGGCGCTTCGGGGTGCTCGAATGCGAGCTGGCCGACCTCAAGGCCGCGGCCAAGGCGGCCTCCGGCTCGGTCAACGACGCCTATATCGCCGCGCTCCTGGGCGGGATGCGGATCTACCACGAGCAGCACGGCCTCTCCCTGCGGTCGCTGCCCATGGTGATGCCGGTCAGCCTGCGCCGCGACGACGACCCGATGGGCGGCAACAAGTGGGCGGGCGCGATGTTCGCGGGGCCGATGGGCATCACCGACCCCGCCGAGCGGATCGCCGTGCTGCGCGGGCTCGTGCTCTCCTTGCGGGTCGAGCCGGCCCTGGACTCCTTCTCCTTCCTCGCGCCGATCGCCAATCTGCTGCCCTCGGGGGTCGGGGCAGCCGCCGCCAAGGTGTCGGCGTCAGCCGATATGTCGGCCTCGAATGTGCCCGGCTTGCCCTATCAGACCTATATGGCCGGGGCCAAGGTGGAGCGGGTTTTCCCCTTCGGCCCCCTCCCAGGCGTCGCCGTCATGGCCGCGATGGTCACCCACGGCGGCACGTGCGGCGTCGGCTTCAATATGGACGGCTCGGTCATCCACGACACCGACCGGTTGGTTGAGTGCATGGGCGACGGGTTCGAGGAAGTCCTCGCCCTCGGCGGCTGAGGCCGGCGTCCGGGTACGGTCGGCGGATGCGCATGTTCGTGGCCGTCATCCCGCCTGCGGAGGTGATCGAGGATCTGGAGGAGTTCCTGGAACCGCGCCGCGAGGCGGGCCCCGACCTGCGCTGGACCGATCCCGAGCAGCTGCACCTGACGCTCGCCTTCCTTCCCGAGGTGAGCCCGGCCAGCGTGGACCGGCTGATCTATGCCCTCGGTGAGCGGCTGGCCAGCGTGCCGGCACTTGCCGTCCGCCTGGCCGAGGGCGGCGCCTTCCCCAATCCGTATGCCGCGCGGGTCCTCTTCGCCGGCGTCGCCGGCGCCGAGGGTCGGCTGGAGTCGCTGGCTCGCGCTGCCCGGGGTGGCTGCGTGCGCGCCGGCGCGGGGGTCGACGGTGGCCGCTTCCATCCCCACGTCACGATCGCTCGGTCCAAGCGTCCGCTGGAGGCGACCCGCTGGATCCGTGTGCTGCAGGCCTACGACGGTCCCGGGTGGGTCGCCGACGAGGTCGCGCTGATCGAATCGCATCTCGGCGAGGGCCGCGGCCGGCGCCCACGGTATGAGCGCGTGGCCACCGTCCCGCTCGCATCGGCGTGACCCGCTCCGGCAGGATTGACCCATGACTCGACACGTCGCCGTCGCCGCCACCGGACCCGTTGCCGTCGACGCCGGGCTCACCGCGGTGCGCGCGGGCGGCAACGCGGTCGACGCGGCCATCGCAGCGATGTGCGTGGCGATGACGACCGAGCCGGGGGTGGTCAGCCCGATGGGCGGTGGGTTCGTCACCATTTGGCCGGCCGGCGAGGAGCCCGAAACCATCGACGGCAATGTCGCGATGCCGGGCCGGGGCCTGCCCGAGGACCGCTTCGGCCAGGGCCTGCGTCAGTTCGACCTGGCCTACGGCGGTGGCATAACGATCTTCGGCGGCTGGGGATCCGCGGGCATCCCCGGAGCCTTGTCCGCACTGCAACTCGCGCACGACCGTCATGGCAGCGGCGCTTGGGCGCAAGCCATCGAGCCAGCGGAAACCGCTGCACGCGAAGGATTTCGGCTCGGCTCGGCGGCCGCGAGCTATCTCGCCCTGACCACCGACAACCTCTTCGGCTGGGATCGTGAGACGACAGCGACACTGACGCGCGCCGACGGCACCCACCTGCAGGCCGGTGACAAGATCCGCGATACCGCACTCGCCGACAGCTGGGCGCGCATCGGCGAGCATGGCGCCGGGGATCTCTACACCGGGGAGATCGGCCGACGACTCGCGGACGCTTGCGCCGCCAATGGCGGGCTGATCACTGCGGAGGATCTCGCGGCATACGAGCCGATCGTCCGTCAGCCGCTGCGAATGTCGTTGGGGGACTGGGATATTGCCACCAACCCGCCGCCGAGCATCGGCGGCCCCATGCTCGCCGTGATGCTCTCGGAGTTGGTTCGCCGCGGACGCATCGAGTGGGCTGACATCATCGAGGTCCAGCAGGCCGTGCTCACCTATCGATCCACTGTGCACGACTATTCGCCGGACCTGGAGGAGGACGGCTACCTGATGCTCGAGACGGTGCGCGAGGCCGGGCTGAAGGGCCTCTCGACGTCCCAGTCGACCGCACACGTCAGCGCCGTCGACAGCGACGGGCTCGCCTGCGCCATCACGGCATCGAGCGGATACTCTTCCGGCGCAACGGTTCCCGGCACGGGGTTGCTGCTCAACAACTGCCTCGGCGAGCCCGAGCTCAACCGGCTCGGACTGCACGCCCTCACACCCGGCACGAGGCTCGCCTCGAATATGGCCCCGTCGGTCGGCCGCAGCGCCCGCGGCGACGTGCTCGCGATCGGCAGCCCCGGGGCCGACCGGATCACGACCGCATTGATGCAGGTCCTGGCCCGCCACTGCCTCACCGGCCTGCCGCTCGGCGAAGCGATCGCGGTACCGCGCGTGCACGTGCGGGTCGTCAAGGACGAGCCGACCCGGATCGAGTTCGAGCGCGACCCCGCGGTTGCCGAGGCCGTGGCCAACTTCGGGCTGCCCGGCCACGAGCACGAGCCGCAGGCGATGTTCTTCGGCGGCGTCGGCGGTGCTGCGCGCAGCGCGACCGGAGTGCTGTATGCCGCGGGCGACCCTCGCCGCGAGGCGGCCACGGGCGTGGCCTGATCCGCGTTGAGCCGCGTTGTGGGCAGGCGTGACCCGGCTTGTGCGACGGCCCGGACTCGATGTGGGACCCCGGTGAGCCCGCCGGAGCCGGATCGTTAGCTCGGCCGGATCCGGGTCCGGCTAGCCCCGGCTACCCCGCCGCGACCGCACGCGGCGTGAACGGCCGCCCGCCGAGGATCAGCCGCCGCGCGATCACCCGCAACTCGGCCTCGTCCTGATCGGTCAGCGGCGATTGGTTCTCGGCCTCGATCGCATCGCGCAACTGCCGGAACCCGCTGCCCACGATCTCGCGGAAGACGCCAAATCCTTTCTGCGTCAACACCAGTCCCTCCGGATGGGATTCCACCAGTCCGTCAGAAGCAGCATCCGCAACCGCCGTCTCCAGCACCCGCAGCGGCACCTGCAAGGCGATGGCAACATCGGCCATCGGCGCAAACCCACCAGCCGCCCGCTGCCCCTGCGCGACCGCCCAGACCACCCACCGCCGCATCGCGTCCACCCCGGATCGCGACCCAGCGACTCCAACCACTGATCGGTCAACAGCCGTGCTCCGCTGACCAGTCGCGCCTCCAATTGCTCCGCCGAGGTGCGGGCATCAGGCACGCCAAAGCCGGGACCGACCGCCGCCGCCGAGCGGTCCGTGAGCGGCACCGTTTTGAGCACTAGCCCGACGGCCAAGGCAATGAAGGCGGAGGGCATGGCATACCGGAAGACATCGGAGAGGGTGCTGGCATACGCACCGACGATCACCTCCCGCACAGCCGCTGGCGACCCATTGCCACGACACGTGATCGGTCAAGAACCCGCCGAGCATCGGCCCGATCACGGTCGACACTCCGAAGACCGCGCCGATGGCCCCTTGATGACAAAGATCACGATCGCCGTCAAGAAGACGAGCTTGCGCCCGAAGAGATCGCCGAACTTGCCCGCCAGCGCGGTCGCGACCGTTTGTGTGAGCAGATAGGCCGTCACGACCCCAGCTCATATGCTCCGACCCGCCGAGGTCACCGACGATCGTCGGCAGCGCCGTCGCCACGATCGTGGAGTCGCGCGCCGAGAGCAGCATCCCGCCCGCGACAGCGGCGAACGCCAGGTTGCGGGCGCCAGGCCCGAGCGCAGTGGGTTCGTCGATCGTCAGGTCAATGTCATCGGCTCGCGTCGCAGCGGCGGTCATGTTGGCGCAGTGCTGGCCCGCTGCGTTCGGCCAAGTCGGCGCTCGGCCAAGTCGGCGCTCGGGGCCGCGCTCCCCACCCGGACCTATGCCTGGCGTGCTCGCCTACTCCACGACGCTCGCCAGGCGCTCCAGCGTGCGCGTCATATTGCGTCGTGTCAGGTCCTCGAGGCGGCCCACGACCACCCGGCTCGGCGCAGCCTCGGTCGAGGTGTCCCACGTCTCGGTGACCCGAGTGCCCCCCTCGACCGGCTCCAGGTCATAGCGCCAGGTCCGGCCACCGACCAGGTGACTCAAGACTCCGGAGGCGAGCGTGCGCCACGCGATCACCCGATCCGGCTCAAAGGCGACAACCTGATTCCGGGTCCCATAGCCGACACCCCAGTGCATGTCCATGCCGAAGCTCTCGCCGAGGGCGAGTCGGCGACCTGCCCGCCGGGCGGCGAGCACGGTGCCCGAGCCGTCGAATTCTGGATGCCGCGAGGGGTCGGCGAGCAGGGCAAAGATCGCGTCGGCCGGAGCCTTGATGACGCGATCGACAGTGACACGTTTGGTGAACATGGGGGCCTTCCTGAAGGTCAGACGCTCGGCCCGGTCAGGCTATCCGGCCTGCCGACCAGGGCCGGCCACCCAGCACCCGTCGGCTCGCCACGGCCACTAGGGTGAGGCGGCATGCGCTCGCTCACCATCGTTCCCGTGCCCGGCCAGGGAGCCGAGGATGTGCTTATCGGGGCTGATGGAACGGCATACACCGGCACTGCTGACGGCTCGGTGTTCGCGGTGTCGCCCGATGGCAATCGGATCCGGCGCGTCGGCGCGACCGGCGGGCGCCCGCTCGGACTGGAGTGGCTCCCTGACGGCCGGCTGCTGATCTGCGACGCCAAGGCGGGTTTGCTCACCATGACCCTGGACGACGGGCGTGTCGACGTTCTGGCTGACGCGGTCGACGGGTCGCGGATGCGCTTCTGCAACAACGCCGCCGTGCTGGATGACGGCACGATCTGGTTCACCGACTCCAGCACGAAGTGGGGGATCGATGACTGGAAGTCCGACCTGATCGAGGACACGCGGACCGGACGACTGCTGCGCCTGACGCCCGGTGGCAAGCCCGAGGTTGTGCTGAACGGGTTGAGCTTCGCCAATGGCGTCGCTCGATCCGGCGGCGGTGATTTCGTGGTGGTCGCCGAGACCGGCCATCGCCGGCTGCGCAAGGTGATGACCGATACCGGTGCGGCCAGTCCCTTCGTCGACGACCTGCCCGCCCACCCCGACAACATTGCCCTCGGCACCGACGGCCTGATCTGGGTGACCTATGCATCGCCGGCCGACCCCGCGCTGGCGTTCCTGCAGACCAAGGCCAAGCCGTGGGTCAAGGCCGCGGTGCTGCGCGCACCCGAGGCGCTCAAACCCAAGCCGAAGCGCACGGCGCGCGTGGCGGCATACGGACCGGACGGCACGCTCGCGCACGACATCGAATGCGACGCCACCGGGTGGCACATGGCCACCGGTGTGCGCGAGCATGACGGCCGCGTCTGGCTGGGCAGCCTGGTCGAGCCGGCCCTCGCGTGGTTCGCCCGGTGAGCCTTGGCTCCCCTGATCCTGAGCGACACGCTCGAGCTCAGCGCCGACCTCACTCAGCTCGGCGACGCGGCCTTCGACCGCGAACCGCTGGGCGGCGGCCCGCTCGTGCGGCTCCTGCTCACGCGTCCGGGCCAGGCCCGTCACCTCTCCGTGATCGCCAATGACGGCGGCCGGTTGGCCGGATGGATCATTGGATCGCACTCGGGCACAACGGGTTTCATCGATGCGTTCGCCGTTGGGCCGAGTCATCGGCGGCGCGGCGTCGCCACGGCACTGCTCGCCGAGCTTGAGTCGCGCTTGCGGTCCGTCGGTGCTCACGAGTTCGCGGTGGGTGGCACCGACCGGTTCTAGGCCTGGCCCGGCGTGGACTCCGGCTATGCAGAGGCGCACGCCCTGCTGGCGGCTCGCGGCTACCGCGTCGTGGACCGGATCAGCAATATGGACGTCGCCCTCGACGGCGATTTCCGTATGCCGTCCCTCCCCCTCGCGAGTCCGCTCGGCCCGGTCTCGGCCCGGCGAGCGACCGCAGCCGACGCGGCGGCGCTGGCCGAGTTCGCGGCTCGGGATTTCCCCGACACGCCCTGGCAGCACGAAGTGCTCGTCGCCCTCGCCCACGACCCGCCGGGAGTGCACCTGGGCACGCTGCCGGACGGTCGGGTCGTCGGCTTTGCGTGCCATGGCACCTATCGACCGGATTGGTTCGGGCCGCTGGGCACCATGGGAGACGTTCGCGGCAGTGGTCTCGGGGCGGCCCTGCTGACGCGCTGCCTCGCCGATCTCGCTGCGGCAGGCCACCCCGAGGCCCAGATCTGCTGGATCGGACCGGCCGACTTCTCTACCCGAACGGTCGGGGCGCGGATCCGGGCCAGTTCACCGTCTTTGGGCGCACCCCCCATGGTGGGCCAGCCGGTGCGGCTGAGAGGGTGCCCTCATGACGGCGCTCGCTGTTGTCCCACTGCCACAGAGCGTGACCGAGACCGGCGAGAGCTGGCGGCTCGACAGCGACGTGACCATAACGGCGACCGGTCCCGATGGCCTGGTCGCACCCGTCGCCGAGCTACTCGAAACCTATCTGCGCGGGCCGGGCGTCAACGTCCGCCGCACCAGCCAGACGGGTGCCAGCGGCATACGGATCGTGTTGACGCACAACGGATCAGGCGATGAGTCCTATCGCCTGACGACCGGCTCGGCAGGCTGCGTCATCGCGGCCGGCTCCCCCGCCGGGCTCGGGCACGGCATCCAGACGTTGCGCCAACTCCTGCCCGCTGCCTGGCTCGATGCGGCGGCACCGCGAGGGACGGCAGAGGTCCCGGGCGTCGTGATCGAGGACGCCCCGGCCTATGAGTGGCACCGCATGCCGGCGCGTACACCCGTGCCGAGTTGACCGACCTGGTCGCCTGCGCCGAGGCGCGGGGGATCGTGATCGTCCCCGAGATCGACCTTCCCGGGCATACGACCGCGGCCCTGGCGGCCTATCCGGAGCTCGGCAACACCGACGTCTCCGGGCCGCATGGCGTCTCGTGCGTGTGGGGTGTGCACGACACCTTTCTCAACCTCGATCCCGCGACGCTGGGCTTCTGCGAGGACGTGCTCGCCGAGACGCTCGCGATCTTCCCCTCCCCGTGGATCCACATCGGTGGCGACGAGTGCCCGACCACCGAGTGGGAGCGGAGCGCGGCGGCTCGGGCGCGGTGTCGCGCCTTCGGGATTGACGGCGTCGAGCGGACCCAGGCCTTTGTCACCACGCGCCTGACCGACTGGCTGCGCGCGCGTGGACGGCGAGCCGTCGTCTGGGACGAGGCTGCCGATGACGACCTCGCCCGCGACGTCATCGTCATGGCCTGGCGGCACCGGCGCTTCGGGCTCGGCGCGGCCGCCCGCGGGCACGACGTCGTCATGACCCCTTGTGACGCAACCTATTTCGACTGGTATCAGTCCGACGCGGCGGGTGAACCGCCGGCTCAGCCGGGCGTCACAACGCTTGCCACGGCATACGGCTATGCGCCGCGGCCGGCCGAGGCACCCCGCGAGGTGCGCGAGCGCATCATCGGCGCGCAAGGCGCACTCTGGGGCGAATATCTGCCGACCACCGAACGCCTAGACGACATGGCCTTCCCTCACCTGTCTGCACTCGCCGAACGTGCCTGGCGCGAGCAGCCGACGACGTATGCCGATTTCACCCACCGCGCCCGCGTGCAGTTGGAGCGCCTGGCCGTGCTCGGCATCCGCGGCAGGACGCTCCCCGGTGCATAGCGCCCGGCGCCCGGCGCGCCTGTGGTGGTTGGGGCTGCCCGCGGTGCCCGTGCAGGGGTGGTGGCTGCAACGGACCATTCCGCGCTTCGCCGATGCCGATGCCGATGGCGTGAGCGGCGTGGTCGGCACTGGTCCGCGCCGGATGCGGGTCGTCGCGCTCGGTGACAGCGTCACGGCCGGCTATGCCATTAGGCACCACCGGCTTTCGGTCGCGGGCCAGCTCGCACTGCGGATGTCTACGCGCTTCGACGCGACCGTCGAGTGGCAGTCGTGCGCCGTCAGCGGGGCGACGGCCGGTGAGGCGTTGCGCCTGGTCCGGAGCGAGGCGCTCGGCGACGCCGATCTCGTTTTTGTCTCCGTCGGCGTCAACGATCTGAAGAATCTGCATCGCGCCGCCCGCTTCCGTCGCGAACTCGGGGCACTTCCCGACGCGACGCTGGCGGCCGCTCCGCGCGCGAACGTATGCCTGCTCGGCATCCCCCCGCTCGATCACTTCCCCGCCTTCCCCAGGCCGCTCGCCGACGCCCTCGGCTGGCGGGGCCGGGTCTTCGACGCCATCGGTGTCGAAGAGGTTCGGCGCCGGGACCGGGCCCTGCGCATCCAGGCCGACGGTCCGCTCGGGCCGGAGATGTTCGCGGCCGACGGCTTCCACCCGAGCCCGACCCTGCACGCGGCCTTCGCCGATGCTGTGATGCGGGAGCTGGAGCAATTGGACTAGCGCGGCGGACCGAAACTCGTGGTCCAGTCCGGCCCCGTCCATTGGTCGTAGACCTATGCCATTTCTTAGGTTGAACAGTTAACTTCAGCCCATGGACTCAGTTTTCGACACCATCGCAGGCCTGCCGATTCACCCGCTCGTCGTCCACGCCGTCGTGATGTTGTTGCCGCTGAGTGCGATCGGGCTCATCGCCTGCGTGCTGCGCCCGGCCTGGCGCCAACGCTTCGGCATCCTCGTCGTGCTGGGCGCCCTCGGCGGCGCCGTGGCTGCGTGGGTCGCGGCGCAGTCCGGCGAGCAGTTGGCCGCTCGTGTCGGTGAACCAGCCGATCACGCAAAGTGGGGCGATCGCCTCGTGCCGTTGGCCTTTGCCTTCGGTCTGATCACGCTCTTCTGGTATGTCGCGCAACGGCGCTCGGAATCCGGCACAGGGGCGGGGCGGGTCCTGGGGATTGTCGGCGCGCTGCTCGCCCTCGGCGTCATGGGCGTGACCGTCCTCGTCGGTCACACCGGAGCCACCGCCGCGTGGGCTGGCAAAATCACGTCGACCCCCAGCGGTGCCGGGGCCTCTTCGACGGCCACCTCATCGAGCACACCATCCCCGTCCAGCACGTCGCCGACGAGTTCATCGACCACGTCGGCCCCGTCGTCCTCGTCCAGCTCCGCGCTGACCCTGGCCGTCGTCGCCACGCACAAGACCCAGGCGGACTGCTGGGCCGCGATCAACGACAAGGTCTACAACCTCACCGACTGGATCGGCCAGCACCCGGGCGGCGCCGAGAAAATCATCGGCCTGTGCGGCACGGACGCGACGAGCGCGTTCGCGGCGCAGCACGGGAGTCAGCGAGAGCCTAACGAGCGCCTCGCCCAGTTCCTGGTGGGCACCTTGGCCGGCTGAGCCGCCGGCCGACGCGATTGCCGGCCCCAGGCCGTGGTCGGGGCCAGGTCGTCCAGGGGGCGCTGCAGCCAGAGCACGTCGTGCCAACGGGCCGAACTTCCACCCGATTTGCCGATACACCCCAGCGTCGACAAAGCCCATGCTGCGGTGTCGAGCGACGCTCGCCGGGTTGGGCAGTGCGACCCCCGCGCACGCGGTCCGGAATCCTCGGTCGGCCAACTCCGGCAAAAGCACACGATAGAGTTGCGAGCCCAGCCCGCGTCCACGAGCGTCGCCCGCGAGGTAGACACACGTCGTCGCTGGTCACCAGGCGGTCAGGCTCGACGGCGTGAACTCGATGACCGTGGAGAAGCGCGACGCCATCGCGTCGATCTCCGTGCCGAGCGCGGCGATGCCATCGGCGTACTTCTCGAGATAGGGGTCGCGAATCTGCTCCAACCACTGCGTCGACGTTCGCTCGCTCCTCACCGCGGTGCCACCCAGGATGACGATGCCGTCTCCGGTCGCATCGGCGTGCAGGTGCAGAAGAGCCGACGGCGAGTGCTGCAGATTGCGCAGCTTGACGGCGGACGGCTCGCTCATGATCACGGCGACCCCGTCCAGCCACAAGAACCACACCGGCACGGCGTGCAGTCGGCCGTCGGGGCGCACGGTGGTGAACCAGCCGATGGTGTCGGTGTCGAGCCGCCGGGCGACGGCATGCGCCGGAGCCTGCGAGGAGCCGAGATCGAGGGTGGTCACCGGATAACGGTATGCGGCGTGTAGACCATTCGTCGCGCCAACCGCTCCTCGTCTTTGGCGCCTAGGCTTCCTCCGTGGAGGTGGGGGACGCGGGTGTGGATCGCGCAGCCGTCAGGGCGCGCCTGACCCAAGAGCGGGACGCACTCGGGGCGATGGGCCGCGACCTGGCAGCAAGTTTCGAGGACATCGTCGGCGCCGCGAAGGACAGCAACCTCGATGACGAGCACGATCCGGAGGGCAGCACCATCGCCGCCGAGCGATCGCTCGTCGCCTCGCTCGGACGCTCGGCTGCGGAGGCGCTCATCGAGATCGAGCAAGCCCTCGCCCGCCTCGACGACGGGACGTATGGCGTGTGCCTCAGGTGCGGCGCCGCGATCAGTCCCGGCCGCCTCGACGCCCGCCCCGCCGCCGCGCTGTGCATCACCTGCGCTGGGCGGCCTCGCTGATTGTCCTCGTGAATGCGCTATGCCGCACCTCCCACACACGCGTTGTTCGGGCGCACATCGGGTGGGGAAGCACAGTACGACAGCTGGCCGGGACCCGGCGAAGCGGGTTTGGCCTTCCCGCCGGTCCTCGCCGAATCGCGCGGATCGCGCCGGGTGAGTCCCGGGATCCCGTCGAAGTCACGATCGGTGGAGACGATGGTGTCGAAGCCCGCAGCCAGGGCGGTCGCGGCGTGGACCGCGTCCCGACCGCGAACGTGGCTGCGCGCCATCAGATCCCGAGCCGCACACAGGATGTCGAGGTCGAACGCGTGCCACACGACCAGGCGCTCTACCTGATCAAATTCGCGGATTGCCGACTCTTTGCCGACCATGCGAAGCCGGGAAAGAGGAACTCCTGGCCACCTTCGACGCTCTGGTGAATCTGCGCCCGGCCGGCCGCGCCATCGGCTAGCACGGCACGGCAATCAGCCCGCAGCGGGTGTTTTGCGCCGACCGCCAACACAAGGACGGCCGGGTCGAGAAATACGGGCCTCACGGCGCAGCGAGCTTGCGCTCGATCTCGCGCGTGGACGCCGCCTTGAGGTCGCTCGGGTCTTCACCCGGGGCCGCGCCGGCCGGCCCGGGTCACTGGCGCTCGGCGAGGGTGGCGAGTCGATCGATTGAGGCGCGCAGATCGGCCGATGTCGTCTGCCGGTGACGGGGCCAGCGGGCTTCGTCGGTGACGCCCGTCCAGTCATACGTATGCCGTACCAGCGTGCCGCCGTCGGCGAGCGGCTCGAGATCCCAACGCCAGATGTGGCCGGGCGGCTCGTGGCCGGCGTCGGCGGTGAGCCACGCGACGGTGCGGCCCTCCTCGAAGGCGACGATGCGGTTCTCCTTGGACTTGCCCTTGGTGGTCCGCATCCCGAAAACGTCGCCGACGGCCCGCACCCGCGCGGAGGTCGTGGCGACGTCGAGGTTGTCATTGCCGTCCCACTGGGGCTGGCGCGCCGGGTCGGCGATCAACTCGAAGATGGTCGCCGCCGGCGCGTGCACCTCGCGTTCGGCGATGACGATGCGTTCCTCGGTGTCCATGCGGCCATCCAAGCACGGGTTCACAGGGTGATGCTGACGACGGCCCGGCGCTTCGACGGGCGGTGGACGACTTCGAACCCGGCCGCGAGGTAGACGCTCAGCGGCCCGGGATGTTCCTCGCCCCACGTCGCATCGGGCACCGTGATCGGGTAGGCCTCCAGCCGCCGGGCCCCGCGCTCGCGGGCGAAGTCCACCGCGGCCGCGGCCAGCGCGCGGGCGACGCCCTGACCACGTGCGCCGACTCGGGTCAGGATGCAGGTCACCGCCCAGACGTCGTTGTCGGTGCGGTCTTCGGCGCGTCCACGCCAGGCCGTCTGGTTGGAGTTGCGCACCAGCCCGACGTATGCCGTTCGCGGCGCCACTGCGCACCACCCCACCGGCGCACCGGCGAGCCGGGCGATCAGGCCGCTGGTGCCCGGAGACTCCGGGTCGCCGCATGCGCTCTGGTCGCGCAAGGCGGCGATCCGGGCCTCGACCGGGGTGTTGCCGAAGGCCTCGCCCGGTGCGAGCCGGTAGCGCTGGCACTGGCAGTCGGCGGCGTTGCCGCGCGCGTTGAAGATGGTGGTCAGTTCCTCGCAGCTGGCCTGGTTCGCCGGGGCGATCTCGATCGGCATACGGCAATGATGCGGCACGCAGCCTCAGCCTTCTCCGATCCGCGCGGCCAGTTCATCCGCGGTGAAGCCCACCTGCTCGCGCAACTCGGTGGGCCAGGTCTCGTCGGCATAGGTGCTGGTCAGATACAGGGTGCGCGTGTGGGTAAGAACCCGTGCCGGGGCGCCACGCAGGCGTCGGACCGCCCACGCAGCTGCCGTGTCTTTAGGGAGCAGGCGGCCGGTCTCGGCGGTGTACCAGATGCGGGCGCGACGGCGTCGCCTACCCTCGGTGTGATGAGCAGCGAACTGGCCCGCGCGGCCTACGAGACCTTGGAGCCCTATCACGTGCTCGCCTACTTCAACCCGTATGCCGGCGCCGCTGCCCGGCGCGCCGGGTTGGACGAGCTCGGGCTCTATGTCGGGGCGCGCGGGGCACCGCTGGGCCGGTGCCCGTCGGCGGTGGTGACCGCGACCTTCGCCAACTTCACGCCGGCCTATGTCCACCATGGCTGGAGCGGGGCCCTCAGCGTCGGCCTGTCCGCCGCCGAAGCCGCCCGCACCGAGGCTCTCGACCACGCGCTGCGCGATGCCCTGGGCGAGCGGATCGACGCCCCGGAGCTGCGAACGATCGTCGGCGCCGTGCGCGTCGGCATCGTCGAGGCTCCGTATGCCGGCCGCCCCCTCGCCGCCGCCTGGGCGGCCCACCCGTGGCCGGACGAGCCGCACCTGCAGCTCTGGCACGCCATCTCGGTCGTGCGTGAGCACCGCGGCGACGGACACCTCGCCGCGCTGACGCTCGCAGGCTTGACGCCCGTGGAGACCCTTGTGCTTCACGAAGCCCCTCACCCCAACCCGGCGGTTCGCCGGCGCACGATGGGCAAGAAGGGCTTGTTGCGCACACGCGGATGGACCGAGGACGACTGGGACGCAGCGTCGGAATCCTTGCGGGAGAAGGGGATCCTCGATGCCGAGGGGGCGATGACGGCGGCGGGGAGCGGCCTCTACGACCGCCTCGAGGCACAGACCGACGCCGCGGCCGCGACGCTGTGGGCCGCCGTCCCCGAGGCCGACGAGACGCTGCGCCTGGCGCGTCCCTTCGTCAAGGCCGTCATCGACATCGGCTATCTGCCGGGCACCAAACCGCGCGCCACGACCCCCGACTGACGTCCCGACGGTCGGCCGTCGTCGGCTGGCTGACAGGATGGTCGGGGGCGGACGCCCGTTCGGTAGGGGCCGGCGTGCGGCTGCCGCAAGCTGCCGCCGGGCCCGCTCGATGGCAGCATTTTGTCCTCACGACGTCGGAAACTTGTACCTTCGGCGGACTGTGGGCACCGAGGGGCGGCACCAGAGAGGCGGGATGACGTGGCAGGGATTGGCGGTTTCGCGCGCAATGGCGAGGGCGTGACGATCGGGCGCACGGCGGCCGAGGCCGTCTGGCTGCCGGCGGCCGGCGAGGTGCTGAGCGCGGTGGCGGGCACGGCATACGGGCTGATCACGCAGGCGGATTTCGCAGCGGCGATCCAGGGCCGCACCGGGGTGAGCGCCAACCCGGCGTTGGCCAAGTGGCTCGGGCCGTTCCTCGTGCGCGCCGCGCAGGAGTGCCTCGCCCTCGGCCGGCCGCCGCTCGTGGCGCTCCTCGTCGAGGCCGACAGCGGGCGGGTCGGACTGGCGTATGACGGCGTGGCCGCCGCGCTCGGCCTGCCCGAGCCTGCAGGCGCTCGGGAGCGGGAGAAGCTGGCCGCCGAGCACCGCATCGAGTGCTACCGCTGGGCGGGCGCGCCCGAGCCGGCCGGCGGCTGGTATGCCCGCACATCCCCCTCATCCGGTCGCGCCGCGGCACCCCGGCCCACGCCCTCCGGAACGCGCGCCGCGTCCTCGGCCGCGCCCCGGCGCACGCTCGCGCCAGAGGCGCCGCCGGCGACCTGCCCGCGCTGCTTCATGCAATTGCCCGCGACCGGCGTCTGCGACGACTGCGGCTGACCAGCCCCCCTGCGCGGGCCGGGACCGACTGATGGCCGGCACCGCCCTCGCCGACGCGCTGCGCGGGTCCGGCCAGAGCTCAGTTGTGGGTCACGACGGGCGTGCCCACGGGCGCCCAGTCGAAGACCCACTTCGCCGTCGGAATCGGCAGGTTGACGCAGCCGTGGGAGGCGGCATACCCCCAGGTCTTGCGCCAGTAGGCACCGTGCAGCGCCTCCCCGCCATTGAAGAAGGAGGACCAAGGCACGTCGGGGGTCTCGTAGTCGGTGCCGTCGGCGTTCTGGCCGCGCATCGTCATCATCGGGTTCTTCCAGTAGATGTGGAAGACGCCGATGTCGGTGGGGGTGGCCGGGGCCCCGTTGACCATCTTGATCGGGCCTAGCGCGACCGTAGCCCCGACATAGGCGGTCATCGTGTGCCGTGCGAGGTTGACGTCGATCCACTTCTCGCCCGGGATAGCCGGATAGGCGAGATTCTCCGCGCCGGCGGCGATGGTCTTCTGCGTCCACGTCGCCGGAATTGCCTTGGTGGAGAACGTCTCCGAGGCGCCCTCGCCGCTGCTCAGCGACGCGGTCAGGGCCTTGGCCACGGCCGCGGCGTTGGTCACGGCCCGGCCGTCCTTGGCCGGGGTGATGACGCGCACGAGCTTGCCGGCGGAATTGACATAGCGCAGGCCGTTGCTGGGCGCGGCGTCGGCCGACTTGGCCTGCGCGGTGATCCAGGCGGTGATGCGCTTGCCATCGACGCTCACCTCGCCGGTCGTTCCCGCCGCCGGCAGCGTGACCCAGGACGCCTTCTCGCGCGATGTTGCCCGGAAGACCTGGCTGCCGTCCTCGACCTCGACCTCGGCGTGGGCGATGGCGTTGGCCTTGGCGGCCAGGTCCTTCCCGTCCGCCGTCGTGACGTCGGGCTCCTGCTCGACCACGGTCGTCGACGCGGACGCGGAGGTCAGCGTGCGGGCGGCAGTCGCGGCGATCCCGTCGAGCCCGTCGACCTCGAGGACCTGGCCCGAGGCGCCACGGGTGGCGGCGAATGTGTGCCCGTCCTTGCCCAGGCTGACCACGGCGTTGGTCGGCGTGCGGGCGTAGGTCTTGCCGAGGGACGCGACGAAGGCGTCATACGCGCTCGCGTCCTGGGTGGTCACGACCTCGACCGGGCGCGCCTTGACCAGCGCCTCGGCATACGCCGGCCAGTCCTGATTGGCGGCGAAGACGCGGGCGACGGTCGCGTCGATGTCGATCGTCGTGCCGAGGTCGGTCAGGGCGACCTGGCGGGTGGTGTCGGGGAGCTTGAGGGCGACGGTGACCGCGTCGGCCTTCGCGCGCAGCGCCGCGGCGACCTCGTCGCGGGACATGCCGGCCACGTCGATGCCGACCACGCTGCTGCCCGGCAGGGCGCGATCACGGTAGTGAAAGCCGTATGCCGTGGCTGCCGACCCGATCGCCACAGGCACGGTGACCGCGAGGGCGGTCAGCACCTTTGTGCGCCTCTTCACCTTCGACATTCCTTCCCCGAGTGTTCGCGAGGTGCACTCCCTCCGGCGAACCCCCAGCCAGTATGACGGCGCGTTCCACGGTTCGCACGTCACCACGCGCGCTCGGCCATTGGTGTCCCGCCCGGGTTGCCCGCCCAGGGTGAGCGTGGTGACGTGGTCGGGGGCGGGTCACGGGTTGCCCGCCCAGGGTGAGCGTGGTGACGTGGTCGGGGGCGGGTCAACGGCATACGACCTCGGTAGCGTGGACGCCCTGACCGGCGAGGCGCCCTGAGCGGAGGGGCTGCGCGGACGGCGCCGGTGTGGTAGTCGTGGGACATGGCAGCCGTCATCCTCTATGCCGAGTTCACAGCCAAGCCTGGACAGGAAGAGATCGTGGCCGATCTCATCGCTGGGCTGGCCGACGATGTCCACCAGGAGCCGGGTAATGAGGTGTTCACGGTCTACCGTGAGCGCGACAACCCGGCCAAGTTCTTCGTCTTCGAGCGGTATGCCGATGACGACGCCTTCGCCGCCCACATCGGCGCCCCCTATGGCGCAGTCTTCAACGGCAAGCTGGGGGATCTGATCGAGGAGGACGGCTCCCAACTGACCTTCTTGACCGAGTCGCCGTGACCGGTACTGGTTACCAGACAGTAGGTGCGTCGAATCGGGCGCTATAGCGCCCGATTTGCCTCACCTACCGGCTGGTAGATCCCGGGCCGTCGCCGTTGCTGGCGTGCCAGACTCGATGTGGTGACCACACCCGCCGTCGACTTCGAGTTGACCATGGCCGAGTTGCGCGCCGTGAGCGCGTATGCCGTCGCGTGCGCCGAGCCGGCGCTGGTGATCTTCGCGCGGGGCAACCCCGACGACCCCCGGCCCGAAGCGGCCCTCGCGGCGGGCCGGATCTTCGCCGAGGGAGCGCCCCGCTCACGGCTGCAGCGCACCGCGGCCATCGCTGCACGGGCGGCCGCGCGCGAGGCGAGCACGTCGGCCGCCGCGCACGCGGCGCTGGCGGCATCGGCAGCCAGCGCTGCGGCATACCTCCATCCGTTGGCGAGGGCGACTCAGGTCGGCCACATTCTCGGAGCAGCCGCGCACGCGGCCCGGGCGGCGGAACTGGCGCGCGGGGACGATCCCGTTGTCGCCGAATACGTGCTCACGGCTGCGGCGAGGCGCCCCACCACGCCAGTGCTCGACGTTCTCGGACGCTACCCGCGTGCTCCGCACGGACGCACCCGGGTCGCCGCTCTGACCACGCGGCTGGACAGCCTGCTGCGCGACCCGCCATCAGTGCCCCGGGTTGTCGATGACGTTGGCCCCTTCTTCCACGGCACCCGGGCCGATGTGCGACCCGGCGACCTGCTCACCCCCGGCTGGCGCTCGAACTACGGATCCAGTCGAGTGGCCAAGCACATCTACCTCACCGCCAGCAGCGCGGGCGCGCCACTCGCAGCCGAACTCGCCCGCGGCGAGGGCCCACCCCGCGTCTATCGGGTCGAACCGCTCGGACCGATCGAGGACGACCCGAATGTCACCGACAAGCGCTTCCCCGGCAACCCCACCCGGTCTTATCGCACCACCGAGCCCCTGCGGGTGCTCGCCGAGGTCGAGGACTGGGCCCCGCCGGACGCCGAGTTCGTGCGCCACCTGCGCTCGCGGATGGGTGAGTTGGCCGAGCTCGGCATCGAAGCAATGGACGACTGACCCCGTTCCTAAACCCTGCTAGCAGGGTCTAGGTCACCTCCAGCAGGGTCTACCTTGTTTGAGGACACCTAACCTGTGCTGAGTCGCGTCAGTGGGCGAGCGGCGCCTTGTAAGCCTCCATATAGGCGATCTTGCCGGGCTTGGCGTCCGACAGCGGCTTGGCCAGCTTCGCCAACTCCTTGGTGTTCACCGCGGGAAGCGCGCCGAGGTCGGCGGCGGAGAACCCGCCATACACCTGGCCGTCCTTGGCCAGGGCGACTTGCGCGTATGCCGTTCTGGTCACCGCATCGAGGTAGCTCGCCGCATCGTCGGGGTTCCATCCCGACAGATCGACGGGGGTAGTGGTGCGCAACCAGGCGCCCCAATAGAACTCCTGGAAGGGGACGGTCCCTGCCGAGTAGCCGATGTCGCGGGCGAAATAGAGCAGGCTGCGGCCCGGGTCGTTCGCAAAGTTGGCCAGGCCCACGGTGTTCGGCAGCTTGTTGACCCCGACCGGCTGGCCGGCCGGGTCCTCGAGCCAGACCCACTTGTTCGCCTTCATGGCCGTCCAGAAGTCCTGGCGCGTCAGCCGCGAGAGATTGCCGGCGACGAGTAGGCGGACGTGCGCGTCCATACCGCCGTCGGGCATCTCGGCGAAGGAGGTCAGGGTGTGGTGTCCATCGGTGAGCCAGAGCGATCCGCCGGCCCCGATGACGACGGTCTTCATCAGCGCCCGCGCCGCCGCCGTCTCTTGCCCTGGCTGCAGTGCGCAGGTGAAGCTGCTTGGGTCATCCAGGCGCGCATCGGGCTGCGCCGCAACGGCATCCAGCAGCCCGGAGGCCTCGCACCAGTCCGCAAACTTCTTGTTGATCGTGTCCTTGCTCAGGGTGTAGCGGCCGAGCTTGTAGTTGACCTCGTCGTAACCCAATGACGGCTGCGTCGGGTGGACGTCGCCGATCCGGACATCGACGATGTCACCCGGCTTGGCGCACAGGTAGACCATCGGCGCAGTGCGCTGATCGTGATCACAAAAGTCCGGCTTCGTGCCTGCGTGTGCGGGGCTGGCGCCGGCAACGACGATCCCGAGCAGGCCGCTGGTGGCGGTAGTGAGTAGCAGTGCGCGCCGGGTGGCACGAGCACGGTGACGAGGCGTTCGGGCAGGGGCGGATGACATGGGACTCCTCGGGATGGGCAGGCGGCATACCGACCCTCGCATCCCGTCGACCGCACTCCGCACGAATCGGCAACGTGTTGCGCCGCTGGACACGAAGTGTTCACCCGCGGCTGCCAAACGCGGCGCTACTCGTCAGCCTTCGCGGCCTCGCCCAACGCATCAGCCTGCTCCTTGGCCTGCACCTCGATCGCGTCCATCTCCTCGCGCACGTCAGCGGGCGGTAACACCTTCTCGCGCACCGCCTCGGCCAGCAACGCGGCGACCTGGGCCCGGGACGCACAACCGGCCCGCAGCAACGCATTGCGCTTGGCGGCCCAGGCCGCGCCGAGGTCGTGACGGGTGGCGACCGAGACGTCATCGCGCGCCGGGTTGAGGATGTCGAGTTCTTCTTCGTTGCTGTGATGCCCGACGACCTTGGCGAGTTCCTTGACGGCGTCGTCGTACTTCTTCGTCGTCGTTCCCTTGGCATCGAGGAAGGCGAGGAGTGCTTCGAGGATCTCCGCGTGCTCCTCCTCGCCATGCTCCTCCTTGTGGCTGGAGATGGCCCGCCGCTGGCGCAGGGTGGGGTAGACCTCCGTCTCCTCGGCCTCGGCGTGGGCGACAAGCAACTCGGAAAGTGCGGCGCGAGCGGCCTCGCGGTCGCGGTCATTGCGCCGGCATTCGCGCAGGAGATCCTCGAAGAGTCGGTGATCGGCGAGGATGAGTTCGACGACGTCCCCTTGTGTGGGGTGGATGAGCGGGTAGATAGTCACGGCCTCAGCGTGGCCCAATCTCCCCACCAATTGCCGATTGCTGCCGAACATTCCTTTCCTGCCCCGGCAGAGAACGGGCTGGGCTCCAACGCGGCTAACCCAGCGAGACCGGTGCGCCGCGCGATGTCCTGCCCGAGACCCGCCAGGTCCGGAGTTGGTCAGGCCACGCCGCTGGCTACGCTCGGCCGATGAGCCGCATCTTCACGACCGCTGTCGCCGACGTTTACCCGCACTACGTCACCAAGGTGGAGAGGAAGGGACGGACCACCGGCGAGCTCAACGACGTGATCGAGTGGCTGACCGGTTATGACGAGGTGACGCTGCACAAACACCTGGCCGATCGCACGACCTTCGCAGACTTCTTCGCCGGCGCCGAACTCAACCCCAAGGCCGCGCTTATCACCGGCTCGATCTGTGGCGTGAAGATCCAGGAGATCGAGGACCCGCTGATGCGACAGATCCGCTACCTCGACAAGCTCGTCGACGAGATCGCCAAGGGCCGGCCGATGGCAAAGGTGCTGCGAGCCTGACTGTCATCACTCGGCATAGAGGCGAAGTTCGTTGGCGAAGCGGTCGCTGATCCGCAGCGTCTGGCCGAGATCCATGTGGCGGTAGATGATCATGCCGTCGGAGAGCAGCGTGGCTCGCCAGTCGCGGCGTTGCGCCCCGATCGGCAGCAGGTCGACAACGCAGACGTGCTCGCCCTCCTCGCGCAGCAGCCGCTCCAGGCCCTCGATGTGGGTGATCCGCCCGCGGCCTT
The DNA here is from genome assembly GCF_039531165.1 of Nostocoides vanveenii. Lineage (NCBI taxonomy): Bacteria > Bacillati > Actinomycetota > Actinomycetes > Micrococcales > Intrasporangiaceae > Nostocoides > Nostocoides vanveenii. Next base: position 29,814 of record NZ_BAAAPN010000104.1, read on the forward strand.
CGGCGCGCTTGAACATACTGGCGCAGTTGAACTTGTTTGTCAGCGGCGGCGCTGATCCGGTCGTGATGGCCTGCGCCCAGGTCGCGAAGAGGTCACCATCGGTCGCATAGTTCATCAGGTCGACAGTGCGTGCTCCGGGCGGTCGCGCGCCGATCTCGCCGAAGACGACCTCGCCGTCGGCCTTGCGATACCACTCCATGTGCGTGAAGCCGTCGGTGAATCCGAGCGACTCGATCACGGCGCGCCCCATCGCGATACCGTCGGCGAGCCGTGGATCGGCCAGGTCCGAGAGCACCATCGTCACCGGGCTGATCCACTCGTGGCTGCGCTGTTGGAGCGGGCGCGGGAGATACCAGCACACATTCTCGAAGAGGATCTCGCCGCGACCGCACACGGTGTCATAGGTGAACTCCTCGCCGTCGATGAACTCTTCGACGCTGACGAGCGGCACATGCCCGATCATCGGCTGCACTTGGGCAAGTTGCTCGGCGGAGTCGACGCGGTAGGTGTCCGCTGACCCCGCGCCCGCGATGGGCTTGACGATCAGCGGGTAGCCGATTCGCTCCGCAGCCGCCCAGATCTCGGCCGCATTGCTCGCCGACGTATGCCGTGGCGTCCGGATCCCGGCCGCGTCCAGGACGCGCTTCATCGCCTCCTTGTCGCGGAACCAGGTCGCCTGCTCCACGCTCATCCCGGGTAGTCCGAGGTGCTCGCGAATGCGTGCCGCCAGAACGACATACGGCTCCCAGAGGCATTCGACCCGGTCGATGTGCACATAGGCGGAGAGGCCGTCGAGGGCGGCCAGGACGGCCGACTCGTCGGCGAGTGCGACGTGCTCGTAGTGCGCGAGGTGGGCTTGCGCCTCCCGCGGGAGGGCATGAACGGGCTGGTCACCGACGCCGATGACCTGCGCCCCGGTCTGCGCCAGGGCGCGGGTGAAATAGGCCTGCTCGAGAGGGAAACCCGGCGAGATCATCACGATGTTCACGGCAAAACCCTTCGGTGTCAGTCGGATTCGACGAGTACAACGCGCGCGACCTGGACGATACGCTCCAACGCGGCCTGCACGACTCCCGTGTCTCGGTGGCGCACGGTGACAAAGCCCTCGCCCTCATAGGACGTTGCCGCCGGCTGCCCGGGCTGTGGGAGTTGGGCTCGCACGACAAGCTCGCCGAGCTCACGTTGCAGCTGATCGATGCCGTGGACGGCGCGGACCCGGCCGCGGCCCATTCCGCGCAGATAGGCCGTCCCGCAGGCATACACCCGGTCGGGCCGGTGAAACTCCTCCCGCAGAACGAGATTGGACCACAAGTCGAAGAAGTCCACGTCATGGGCGTAGCCGATCATCGACCCGATCTGCGCGCCCGGCGGGCGCGCGCCGATCTCCGAGACCGCGACCGAGCCATCCGGGCGAGCGAACCATTCCATGTGGCTGAAGGCGTCCTGCACCCCGAGTGCCGCAATCGCTTGTGGTCCGACGCGGTGAATCTCGGCATACTGCGGTGTTGAAATATCCTGCGGGAGAACGACAGTCCACTGCATCCACGGATTGCGGACGACCTCGAGTGGCGGCGGGAGATAGTCGCTGATCGATGCCCAAAGCGTCTGGCCGTGCAGCGTCGCGGCGTCGAAGCTGTGCTCACGGCCGGTGAGGAACTCCTCTAGCAGCCATACCTGCGAGGGGTCGGCCACGGCCATCGTCAGCCAGTTGTCGAAGTCCGCGAGGGTATCGAGCCGGAAGGTCGCCTGGGCTCCCGCTCCATCCGGCGGCTTGGCGACGATCGGGAAGCCGACCACGTCGCGGAAGGCCAGCGCCTCCTCGACACGGTGGACGAGTTGGTGTCTGGCGCAAGGCAATCCGGTGGATCGCAGGACGTCCTTCATCCGCGACTTGTCGCGGACATTGAGCGCCACGGACTCGCTGAGGCCCGGTATGCCCAGAGCGTCACGCACCTGACCGAGCGGCACTTGAAGCTGCTCGAGGATCGCGATCAGCCGCTCGACCGGCCCGATCTGTGGCGTCAGTCCCCGCACGGCGTCGGCGATCTGCTGCGCGTCGAGGCCGTCGCGGACTTGGTAGTGGCCGGCCAGCGTCTGCCGGATCTCCCCCGGGACCTGGTCGAGCGACGCGGTCGTGATCAGGCCGAGGCGCACGCCGGGTGTGCGGGCTGCCGCGAGCAGGAAGTTGTTTGTCGTGTCGGCGAGGAAGGGGGCGACAAAGGCGGCGCTGACCATTTTCGCACCCTAGTGGAGTGGCGATCGGGCCAGGACGCCATGCTCGTCCCACGGGGCCGCCCGCGACGACGGAGGCGGCGAGTTGAGAATGGGCTGTGGAGCACAATCAGGTCAGTCTCTCGACCATCATCGGCGACGAGTCGGGCCAGCATCGTCGGGGAACGCTAAGGTGCCGGGATGACCGACTCGCGTGTCTTTCCCGCCTTGCCCGATGCGTCGTGGGCGCGTGTGCTGTGCGTGGTCGCCCATCCGGACGACATGGAATATGGCACGTCCGCGGCCGTTGCGACCTGGACCGCGCGCGGTGTCGACGTCACCTACCTGCTGCTCACCAAGGGCGAGGCCGGTATGCAGCGCCCCCCCGAGGAGGTCGGCCCGCTGCGCGCAGGCGAGCAGCACCAGGCGTGCGCCAGCGTCGGTGTCCATAACCTGCGCATCCTCGACCACGCTGACGGCATGCTCATGCCGACTCTGGAGTTGCGCCGCGACATCGCGCGGGTGATCCGGCAGGTGCGCCCGGACGCGGTCGTGACGGCGAACTTCGATGTCGAGGCGTACGGCGGTCTCAACCAGGCCGATCATCGCGCCGCCGGCCTCGCGACAGTGGACGCCGTCCGCGACGCCGACAACACCTGGGTCTTCCGCGAGTTGGCCGACGACGAGGGGCTGCCCAAGTGGCATACGTCCGCGTTGTTGGTGGCGGGGCACCCGGTCGCGACCCACGCGGTGGCCGTCGACGAGCAGGCGGTCGCGGCCTCGGTCGCCTCACTCGAGCATCACCAGGCCTACCTCGCCGACCTGCCGGGCCATCCCAAGCCGGCGGACTTCATCCCGCAGATCCTCGCCCAGGGCGGCGCGGCTGCGGGCACCGGGCACGCGGTGCTCTTCCGCGTCTATGACCTCGGCGGCTTCGCCTCCTCGACCGACGACGACGCCTGACGCGTCCTCGACGAACGCCGCAGAGCGATCGCGGGAAGCAGGCCGCCGACCACCATCGGTCCGAGGGCCGTCCCGCCGGCGAGGAAGGCCACGATCAGCACCGCAGCGACGGGCTTGCGCAATCCCATCGCGGTGGCTGCGGCCATACCGGCCACCATCGCTGCGGCCGGGGAGATCGGGAGCACCACGGTGGTCAGGGCGCCGAGGCACGCGCCGGTCAGCATGAGCGGGAAGAACTCGCCGCCGCGCCAGCCGGCCGACAGGCACACGATCATCGCGGGGGGTTTGAGCACGGCCATCGCCGCCAAGGCGAGCCAGCCGTCGTCGGCGACCCACGCGGCGACCTGACCGAACTCGTCGTGCCCGCTGAAGCGCAGGGCCGGCCAGGCCGCGGCCAGCGCGGCGAAGATCGCCGTCCCGACGAGGGTTTGGGCGCGGACACCGCCGACACTGGCAAGGAGTCGCTCAGCCGTGTGGTGCAGTCGTGGCACGAGGTCCGGGTGGCGCTCGATTTCGCGCTCTTCGCCCCACCCTTACCCGTGCGGGTCAATGGCCGTGGCCTTCGGCTGACGGCGACCGATCTCGATTGGTCGGCCGGCTCCGGGCCCGAGGTCCGGGGCACCCGTGAGGCCCTGCTGACGGCGGTGGCAGGGCGAGCAGATTTGCTGCCCGAACTGAGTGGCCCGGGACTGACGACCTTCGCGAGCAGAGTTCAGAGCTGACCACCTCTCGTTCCGGCGGTTCAGAGCCTCGCGGGCGCCCGGCGTTCAGGGCTTGGCGCCGGGGATGGAGGTATTCGACGATCCAGGCGTTCTCGAGTTTGATCGTCATTCAGATGACGCTATCCGTGGCGGGGAATGAAATAGGCTCCCTCATGGCCACCGAAACGGCATACACAATCGCGCCGCTCAGCCCGCAGACCTGGCCTGCGTTCGACGCCTTGGTCCAGCGGCACAACGGCATCTTCGGTGGGTGCTGGTGCATTTGGTTCCACCCGGATGGGCCCGAGCGCGGCCAGGGCGCCGAGGCGAACCGGGAGTTGAAGAAGGCGTATGTCGAGTCGGGCCAGGCGCACGCCGCGCTGGTCATGGACGGCGAGGAGGCCATCGCCTGGGCCGAATTCGGCACGCCGGCCGAGTTGCCGACGATCCATCATCGCAAGCAGTACGACGCGACCAAGAGCGCCGACCCGGACTACCGGATCACGTGCGTTTTCGTCGACAAGCGTTACCGCCGGCAGGGGGTGACAGAGCTGGCGATCAGCGGCGCGCTGGGGATGATCGCCCAGGCCGGCGGCGGCGTGGTCGAGAGCTACCCGCACGACCTGACCGAGCAGACGAAGAAGACGTCCTCCTCCTTCCTCTACAACGGCACCCGCCGGCTGTATGAACGTCTCGGCTTCACCTATGACCGCCCCAAAGGCCTGAGGAACTGCGTGATGGTCAAGACCGTCGACCCGGCCTGAGGCTTGGCGCCGGTCGGTCCGTCACTGGTCCATGAGGATCGTGAGCCTCTCGCGGACCTCACGACGTCTGCGGCGGATCACGGTTGGTGGTCGTGCACGGGCGCCGGCAGGTCGAGCGGCTCGGGCGTGCCGGCCCGGGGATAGAACACCTCGGTGAGGGCGGCACCGAGGGCCGCGCCAAGAAGTTGCGCCACGATGAACCCGGGGACATCACCCGGGGCGATGCCGGAGAAGCTGTCGGTGATGGCGCGGCCGATGGTGACGGCCGGGTTGGCGAAGGATGTGCTCGAGGTGAAGAAGTAGGCGGCGCCGATCCACGCCGGGACCAGCGCTGGCCCGAGGCGACCGAGGCCGGTCCGGGTCAGGGCGCCGATCAGGGCGAGCAAGCCGGCTGTCGCGACGATCTCGCCGAGCCATTGACCCAGCCCGGTGCGCTGCTTCGTGGCGAGGGTGACCGCGGGGAGCTCGAACATCACGTGGGCCACCACGGCACCAAGCAGCGCCCCGAGGATCTGCGCCGCGATATAGAGCCCCGCCTCGGACCGGCGCATCTCCGCGCGGGCCGTGGCCACGAGTGTGACCGCGGGATTGAAATGGGCGCCGGAGATCGGACCGAGCGACCAGATGAGCACGGCCAGCGCGCCGACGGTGGCGACCGCATTGATGAGCAACTGGAGGCCGACGTCCGCAGTCAGCCTCGTGGCCATGATCCCGGAACCGACGACGGCGGCCACGAGTGTGGCCGTACCGATTCCTTCGGCGGTGGCCCGCCGTGCGGCGGGGTGCACGGGGGAACTCATTGTGCGGGTGGTCCTGAGGCCAGGTCGGATCGGTCGCTCAGCAGCACGCGCTGGCCGCGGGCTCGGGCAGGTCGAGGAAGGACCGCACGCCAGTGAGGGATTCGAGGCGCACGGTCCAGTGCACCCAGCGGCCCCGTTGTTCGCGGGTGACCAGACCGGCGTCGAGCAACTTGCGCATATGGAAGGACAGTGTCGGCTGGGTGATGCCCAAGGCGTCAGGCAAATGGCAGGCGCAGGCGGTGCCGGCCTCGGACTGAGCCAGATAGCGCAGGAGCCGGATGCGGGTGGGATCCGCCAATGCCTTGAACACGTCAGCGAGGACGGCGGCGTCGGTGGCCGGGAGTAACTCGCAGTCGGCTCCCGGGCAACAGACATCGGAATCCAGGTAGGCCGTATGGGAGTGCGTCGCCGTCATGGGGCGACTCTAGCCGCTCGTATTGACAAACGTCCATACGACCGTTTGACTTCATTCATAGAGAAGTCTCTATACATGGAGGAGCTGGTATGTCGAGTTCGGTGCTGCCGGGGCCGGTGATTCGGGTGTTCGAGCCGGCATTGTGTTGCAACACCGGGGTGTGCGGACCGGAGTTGGACGAGCGCCTGGTCGCGTTCACCGCCGACCTGGACTACCTGCGCGGGCTCGGGGTGGACATCGATCGCCACAACCTGGCCAATGACCCGGGTGCGTTCGCCGCCGATGTCAACGTGTCGGCCTTCTTGCGCGTGGCTGGCTCGGCGGGGCTGCCGGTGGTGCTCGTCAACGGGATCAGCGTTGCGACGGGACGCTACCCGGCCCGATCCGAGCTGTCCCGGTATGCCGGTATCGCCGCCGAAGACCAGGCCGCAGGAGCTCATCGAGACCTGGGCCTGTCCCCGGTCACCCCCGGCGTCACCGAGTGTTGCGTCAGCGACCACGCATACACCGCCGCTGGGCCGGGGTGCTGCTGAGTGATGGCGTCATCCCCGGCGTTCCTTGCGGATTCCCGGCGCTTCCTCTTCTTCACCGGCAAGGGCGGGGTGGGCAAGACCTCGTTGGCGTGCGCGAGCGCAGTGGCGTTGGCGCGTGTCGGCAAAAGCGTGCTTCTGGTCTCGACCGACCCGGCCTCAAATGTGGCGCAGGTGTTCGGGCAGGTCGTCGGCCACGAGATCACTCCGATCACGGGTGTCGCGGGGTTGGCTGCGATCGAGATCGATCCGCAGGCCGCGGCCGCGGCATACCGGGAGAAGATCATCGGCCCGGTGCGAGGCCTGCTTCCGGACGCGGAGATCGCCGCGATCACCGAGCAACTCTCCGGGTCGTGCACCACGGAGGTGGCCTCGTTCAACGAATTCACCGACCTCCTCGCCGACGACTCACTCACCGGGGCGTATGACCACATCGTTTTCGACACCGCCCCGACCGGGCATACGATCCGGCTGCTGCAGCTGCCGGGCGCGTGGACGAGCTTCCTGGACGCCGGTCAGGGTGACGCCTCCTGTCTGGGCCCCATGGCGGGCCTGGACAAGGCGCGTCGCACGTATGCCGCAGCCCTGGCGCGGCTGGCCGATCCGGCCCTGACCCGGCTGGTGTTAGTGGCACGCGCTCAGCACTCCGCGTTGACCGAGGCGGCCCGGACCGCCGGAGAGCTCTCCCGCGTCGGGATCAGCAGGCAACACCTGGTGCTCAACGCCCTATTGCCCGACCCCGGCCCGACGGGAGACCCACTCGCGGTCGCCATCCATCAACGCGAGGCGGCCTGCCTGGCCGACCTGCCCACGGCACTGAATCTCTTGCCGCGCACCCTTATCCACATGCGGCCAGCCGCGATCCTCGGCGTGGGAGCCCTAAAGGACCTGCTGACCGAGACCGCACCTCGGGCGTGCGCGTCTCCCGTCCTGCCGCCCATGCCGCGATCGCTACCGGGCATGGACACTCTGGTGGACGAGCTGGTCGCGGCGGATCACGGCCTGATCCTGTGCATGGGCAAGGGCGGGGTCGGCAAGTCGACGATCGCGGCCGCGATCGCCGTGGCTCTGGCCGAGTGCGGCAAGCAGGTGCACCTGTCGACCACTGATCCAGCGGCACGCCTCGATGACGTCCTCGCGGGCACGGCCGACGCGCACCTGGAGGTCTCGCGAATAGACCCTCAGGCGGCGACCACGGCCTACCGGGAAAAGGTGTTGGCGACCAAGGGCGCCGCGCTGGACGATGCCGGCCGCGCCCGGCTTCGCGAGGACCTGCTGTCCCCGTGCACCGAGGAGGTCGCTGTCTTCCGTGAGTTCTCCCATCTCGTCTCGCAGGCCCGGCGTCAGTTCGTCGTCATCGACACTGCCCCAACCGGCCACACCTTGCTGCTGCTGGATGCGACGGGGTCTTACCACCGCGATATCGTCCGCAACCTCGGGGCCACCAAAGGCGTAGCTACCCCGCTGATGCGGCTGCAGGATCCGGCCCTGACCAAGGTCGTCCTCGTGACCCTGCCCGAGGCCACTCCCGTGCAGGAGGCCTCCGATCTCCAAGACGACTTGGCCCGGGCCGGCATCACCCCGTGGGGGTGGGTGGTCAACCAGTCCCTCGCGGCCACCTCGACCACCGACCCATTGTTAGCCGCGCGCGCGGGGGCCGAGGCTCCCCATCTCGATCGCGTTCGCGAGCTCGCAGCCCGTCTCGCGGTCGTCCCGCTCCTGGCCTCACCACCCACGGGTGTCACCGGCCTGCACTCGGTTATCCCGCAACCCGTTTGACCATCCCACGACGACTTGAGGAGCCTGAACGCAATGGAGATCGACGGCGACACCCTTACCCGACAGCTCATCGACGACCTGTCCTACTCCTACGGCGGCGTGTTCGACAGCCAAACCATCGAGGCCGCCGTGACGGGCGCGTGGGATCTGCTGGCCCCGCGCTCGACGATCCGTTCGTTCTTGCCGATCCTTGTCGCCCGGCAGGCGCGCGAGCAGTTGATGTCCACCGCGCAGGCCCAGGGCAAAGTCGCCAAGAAGGTGCCGGAACTGCTGTTTGTCTGCGTGCACAACGCGGGCCGATCACAGATGGCTGCGGCACTGGCCGAGCACCTCTCTGCGCGACGAGTCCACGTGCGCTCGGCCGGGTCCGCCCCGACTGGCGAAATTAACCCGATGGTGGTCGAGGTCCTCAAGGAGCGCGGCATCGCGCTGGGAACGGCCTATCCAAAACCACTCTCGGACAGCGTGGTTCGGGCCGCCGACGTCATCATCACAATGGGTTGTGGAGACTCCTGCCCGATCTTCCCGGGGAAGCGGTATGAGGATTGGCAGGTCGCTGACCCGGCCGGCGCACCGATCGAGGCCGTCCGGGAGATCCGCGACGACATCCAGGCGCGCGTCACCACCCTGCTGCGGCAGATCCTCGACTGACGCCTTCACCGACCACCATCCGCGACACCCCGTCCCGAAAGGCTTGATCCTCATGTCTGACCAGCCCACGCCCCGCCCGTCGGTGCTCTTTGTCTGTGTCCACAACGCCGGCCGCTCCCAGATGGGGGCCGCCTACACCCACCATCTCTCCGGCGGTCAGGTCGAGGTCCGGTCTGCTGGGTCGGCGCCGGCCGACACCATCAACCCAGCCGTCCGCGACGCGATGCTCGAAGATGGCATCGACATCTCCGCGGAGAGCCCGAAGGTCCTCACCACCGAGGCCGTCCAGGCCTCCGACGTGGTCATCACGATGGGCTGCGGCGACACCTGCCCGATCTTTCCCGGCAAGCGATATGAGGACTGGGCACTGCCGGATCCGGCCGGCCAAGGCGCGGCCGCGGTGCGCCCGATCCGGGACGAGATCAAGGCCCGCGTGCAGAGCCTGCTCACCGAGCTAGGTGTCGGCCCCATTGTCCACGCGCTCCCCGACTGACCGCGGGCGGCCAGGCACCATCAACCACGCGAGTCCCTTCTCGATCGCGCCTGCGCCGCTTGCGCCGACCTCACCGGCCGACGGGTCACTGGCTGCGACTCGTCGGGACATAGGTCGTCGCGATGATGCCGTCACCGAGGTCGAGGCTCGTGGTCTTCTGCAGGTCGAGCAGGTGCGGCAGCCCGGCGAGCAGAGTAGGTCCGTGCCCGGCGATCCGGGGATGCACGACGAACTCGTACTCATCGATGAGGCCCGCAGCGGCGAGGGTCAGGGGGACCGAGACGCCGCCGAGGAAGAGTCCCTCACCCGGTTGCTCCTTCAGCGCGCGGACGGCCTCGACGAGATCGCCCTGGATGAGTTCGGCATTCCAGTCCACCGCTGTGAGCGTCCGGGACGCCACGTGCTTATGAATGGCACTGATGGTGGCGGCGAACGGGGCCGTCCACGCCGGCATACCGGACTCCTCGACCGGCGGGCGCCACGCGGACTCCATCATCTGATAAGTCACCCGGCCGAAGATCAGGGCGTCGGCACGGGCGATGTTCTCGGCCGCGTGCTGGTGCAACGCCTCGCTGGGGATGCCGACGCGGTGGTCGACGCAGCCGTCGAGGGTGACATTGATGGAGTAGCGCAGGGGTCGCATCTTTCGACGCTACGGCAAATTTCGCACCGACCAGACGTTGTCGAGCAGGGACTCGACGCGCGCTCGAAGCGTGGCCGCATGCGTGGCGACGACGCCCCAGACGAGGTCGTCGTCGACGGCGTCATCGTCGTGCGCGAGTCGGTGGCGCATCCCGATCGCGCGTCGCCAGACCGGGTCGCCTCGTCGCTCGTCGAGGAAGGCCGCGGGGAGGCGACGGACGGCCACCCCGAGTTTCAGGACGAGCGAGCCGGCGGCGAGTTTGGGGACCTCCAACTCGGGATCGGAGTCGTACCACTCCCGGCCCCGGGCAGCGAGTAGCTCGGCGCGAGCACACAGTCGCGCCACATCGCGCAGCCGAGCGCTCGTGCCAGGCCCGAAGGTCGCGTCGAGGTCGCTCACAAGGGCACCGCGGTGCGGGCGATCTCGTGGTCGGCGGTGATCGAGCCGGAGGTGACGATGTCGACGGGGATGCCGAGGAGTTCCTCCAGGGCGTCGGCGCCATCGATCAGGTCGAGCAGGTCGCCGTCGTCGGCGAGATCGACGAGGAGGTCGAGATCGCTCCCCGGCCCGTCGGTTCCCCGCTCGGCTGACCCGAAGACGCGCGGCGCCGACATCCGATGCTCGGCCAGGACAGCGAGCACCTGGGCGCGCTTGGTCGCAACCGCCTCGCTCGGGCGCGGTCGAAGTGCCGCACGCGGGCGCTCGATCATCTCCGGTGACGGCCGGCGACGCCCGGTCTCATAGGCGGCGATATTCGGTTGCGCCACTTCGCTGCGGGCCGCCAACGCGGCCTGGCTGCAGCCCGCGGCTTGTCGCATTGCGAGCACCTCCTTCATCACGCCACGATATCGCCGTGATATGGCCGGTTTTGGCGGTGCGCTTCATCCCGGCGCATTCAGCGCAGGAGCGCGAGATCCCGGCGGATGTAGCGAAGGTGGGCCCACTCCTCCTCGAGGATCACCCGCACGCAGTCGCCCACGGTCGGGCGCCACTCCGCGTTGCCCCACGGGTCCGGTCGCTCCGCGGCGAGCACCTCCGGCGTGACCGTGGCGAGGAACTCGGTCACCAGCTGTTGCCGCTCGGCGCGCACCCTGAGGATCTCGTCGTAGGCCGGCGGCTCGGCCCGGAAGGGGGAGGTGTCGACACCCATCTGCTCGGCGCCGGTGAAGAGCAGGCCGATCTCGTGGAAGGGCTGCTCGACCCGCTGGATGGCGCCGCGCAGCCACGTGTCCGTAGCCAGGATGAGATGGCGAAGCGTCTGCGCGAGCGACCACTCGTCCTCGACATGGGCGTCCACCAACTCGGCGGGCGTGTCGGCGACCGCCTCGCGCCAGGCCGCCTGCACGCCCACCCAGCCCTCGCGCAGACCCTCAGGTGTCGTCGATTTCCGCAGCGCGCGGCCGGGGAAGCGCCGGTCCAACTCGGCCTCGACGAGCGGCACCACGTCGACGCCGTTGACGAGAAGTGTGCCCATCGCGAGGTCGTGGCTGTCGATGTCGAGGCCCGCGACGTCGACGCTGCGCATGGTCACGCCGCGGACGTCGGAGAAGCGCAGCGTCGCTCCTTTGAAGCTCGACCTGACGAAGGTCGCGCCCTCGAACTCATCGGTAGGGGAGTGGGCCACCATCGCCCCATCATGGCCGACCCCACCGACAGCCCCTCTCAGCCGCCCAACCCATCCAGGAACGCCGTCAGCTCCGGCGCTGGGTCGCCCGCAGTCGAGATATTGGCGCTCGCCACGACCAGCGCGAACAACGCGGCCGCTGCAATAGGCGCGGACAGTGTTGTCAGCAAAAGCTTTTCGCGACGTGGCGTCGAGACGTCGTGTCGAGCCCGTAGGCGCCGACGCAACAGCCGGAACGAGCCGATGCCGAGACCGATCGCCAGCAGCCACGCCAGCGCCGCCAGCACCAGGTGGAAGAACGCGAAGTCCGTGAGCACCGCGCCCGCCGCACCCGTGGGGCGCCCCGCGGACACCTGCGCCGACAGGCGCGCGAGCGTCGCGGCATACGACGCGTCGCCGTCGGCGGACGGCAGCAGCGAGACCGCGGACGCCAGCGGCGCCAGCGCCCCCTGGAGGTTCGCCAGCACAACGAGGGCGGCGAAGAACGCCAAGCCGCTGGCCACCACCAATGTGACCGCCTGGCCGTATGCCCGGCCGCCCACCACCCAGCGCCGCCTCGCCTCGCGCGCCACGCGCCAAAGCGCCAGACCTGCGGCCGCAGCGAGCGCCGCCTTGACGACGTGGTAGTCGCGCCAGCCCTCGACGAAGTCCCGAAGGGCGGCGGGGCGTTCGGCGCTGCCCTCGGCGACCCAGGCCGTGATCACGCCTTGTGCCCGCGACGACAGGTCGACCCCACCCCGAGCGACCGGCACGGCCAGCGGCGGGACGACGACGAAGGCGACGACGAGGATCGCCGAAAGAAGAAGGGGGACAATGGCATACGATCGATTTGAGCGTGACAGAGGCGTCATGGCTGACTCACCTCCGGCGCGCGCAGCCCGCGGAATGCCAGCGTGGCGGCCAGCGAAATCTCCCACGCGAAGAGCGGCGCGGCGAGCGCCGGAACGACCTCGGTGCGCCCGAACATCACCAGCAGGTTCATGCCGAGAACGATCGCTGACCCGGCGAGCCCGAGCGCGGGGATGAATCGCGGCACCAACCGCGTGCGCCACAGAAGGACGGCGAGGACGGTGGCGTTGGCCGGGTTGATCAGGCCCGGCCCGACCAGAAAGGTCCAGTCGTGCAGCAGGTGCAGCCCCGCGACGACGTCCGGTGACAGGTCACTCGCCGCTGTGGTCGCCGGCCGCGCAACAACCGGCAGCATCGCCACGACGCCGACGAGGATGACCGCGGCCTCCAAGGTGCGTAGGGCGAGATAGCCGATGGCGCTGCCGACGCCGTGCCGGCGCAGGAGCGGATAGAGCGCCATCGCCGTCCCCACCACCGTGACGGCGAGGAGGACTTCGAGCAATGAGCCGAGCAGCACCGAGGTGCGCCCGGCCGGCGCGGCGCCGGAGTCGAAGGTCGAACCGCCATACAACGGGACGGCGGCCACCGACGTGATCCACGTCGTCAGATAACAGAGAGCAGCGGCCCGCCCGAGGCGCCGCTGGGTGGTCGGGGTGAGTTCGGACATCGGTTGTTTCCTCGATCGACTGGAAGTGTACGGTGTACACCTGATGGTGTGTCGAGAGTAGGTGTACGATGTACACCACGTCAAGACGAGAGGATTTCCGTATGCCGCGCACCGCACTCCGGCGGGATCCGCTCAGTCGCGAGGCCGTTCTGCGAGCGGCGGTCGCCGTCGCCGACGAGCGGGGCTTGGAGGCGCTCAGCATGCGGCACCTCGCCGAGCGGCTCGGGGTGGTGCCGATGGCGCTCTACAAGCACGTGGCCGACAAAGAAGACCTGATCGACGGCATGATCGAGATCCTGCTGGCTGACCTCCCGCGACCCGCCGCCGACCGGCGTCCCCAGTGGCGGGAGGCTGTTGTCGCGAGCATCGCCGCGGTGCGTCGGCTGCACGGGGACCACCCGTGGCTGCGCCGGGCTCTGGAGACCCGCACCCTGCGCACGCCCGCGGTGCTCGGGCACATGGAGCACCTGAGCAGCCTGTTCCTGGCCGGCGGGTTCAGTGCCGACCTGACGCACCACCTGATGCACCTGCTCGGAAACCGCATCTGGGGATTCAGCCCGGAGCTCTTCAACGAGGCGCCGGGCCGGGCGGCCCCCCGGCGCAGCACGGCGGCCATACCGGATCCGGGCGACTATCCCGGCATCCTCGCGATCGCGACGGACGCCCGGGCGCGCCGGCCGGACGCGACCGGGTGCGACGAGGACTTCGAGTTCGACTTCGCCCTCGGGGTCATCCTCGATGCGGCCGAGCGCCTGCGTCGCGGACGCTGGTCATCTCCGCACTGAGGCAGACGGGTCAGGCCTCAGCTGGAAGCGTGGGATGGTCAGTCGGATAGATGCCCACGGCGAAGCCATAGGTGGTCTCGCCCGAGCGCGGCAGCGCGTCGAACTCGGCGACGAGTGCGGACATCCGGTCCCAGAACTGCCCGGCCTGCTCCGCGGATATCCCGGCATGGCGGATGAAGCCCCAGAACGTGCCGTCCATAAACGCCCCCGCGGACTCGCGAGCTGCAACCTCGAAATCGTTGAAGTCGCGCGGCATCTCGCCGAACTCTTCGTCTACCCGGGCGAGCAGCACCTCTTCGCTGACTCCTCGCTCGACAACTACGACCCCGAGGCCGCCGCCCTCCTCATGGAGCGCGTCGGGGCCTTCCTCGCCGCAGTCTGACGCATGTCGTCATCCGTGGTCAGCGAACGGATTGTGGATGGTGACGCCACGAATGGGCGCCCATGGCACAGGTCTTCAGTCAGGACCGTGCCGTACCCGGCCAGGCGGACTCGATGACTATGGCGTCCAAGATCGAGAGTTGGTGCGTGGTGGAGATCTCTGCTGCCTGGATCACCAGCTCCGCATCGGACATCCGACGTGATCGGGGTTAACCCGTCGGCGCTCTGCCGCCGGGCTGGCTACTCGGGACGGGCCCAGTGCAGCCCGGCGAATCGGGCGAAGTCGGCGTCGAACGAGATGACCGTCGCATTGTGCTCCCTGGCCAGGGCGGCCAGGTGGGCGTCGGTCGTGAGGTTGCCGGAGGTTCCAGCGTCGGTGAGCATGCTGGCGAGCAGATCGACGTGCCGGCTCCCGGGATGGAGGACGACTGACGACGGGGCGCTCAACCAGCCTCGCACCAGCTTGGTTGCCTCATCGGCGGTGAGCGGGCGGGGAAAGAGGCCCGGGCGCGTAGCGAGTCGGAGCACCGCGAGCAGCACCACCCAGGCGAAGCCGACCGGCGTCGCCCCGCTCAGTGCCGCATCGAGCCATCGCTTGGCCACCGCATGATCGGGCGCGGACCGGTTGACGGCGTTGAGCAGGACGTTGGCGTCGACGAGCGTCACGCGCCGCGCCTGAGGGAGGCGAGGAGGTGCTCGTCCTCGAGCTCGCCCGCGATGCGCAGCGCCTTCGTCAGATCCACGGTCGGGACCCCCATGTCGAAGATCGGCGTCTCGTATGGTGCCTGCTCACGACCGGCGAGGCCCGCCCGGATGGCGTCGTTGAGGGCGCGCTTGAACGACACGCCCTTCTCGCTCATCCGCCGGCGGAGCAGGTGCTCGGTATCCGGGTCAAGTGTGACGGTCGTCCGCATCTGGACAGCATGCCATCAAGACTTCTGATGTCATGCTGTCAGCCGTGAGGTATGCGGTCGTTCTCCGTTGAGGACGACGGACCACGCGCGGTGGTGGCGTTGGGGACAACCGGCCTGCTGGACACCTCGGTGGTCATCGACTGGCAGGACCCCACGATCCTCGGCGCCCTACCGGACACCTTCGCCATCTCGGTGATCACATCCGCTGAACTCGCGGCCGGCCCACTGCTTGCGCCTACCGCGCCCGAGGCGGCCCGTCGGCAGGCGCGCCTCCAAGAGGTCGAGTCCCGACTCGCTCCCCTCCCCTTCGATGCCGCGGCCGCCCGCAGCTACGGGCTCGTCGTCGCAGCCGTCATCGCTCACGGGTGGCGCCCACGCAGCCGCCTGGCCGATTTGCTCCTCGCTGCCACGGCGCACGCCAACGGACTGGATCTCTATACGCGCAATGGCGAGGATTTCCGGGGCCTCGATGACCTGGTGCGGGTCGTCGCGATCTGACGTCAGGGCCCGTTGTCGTGCTCCAGATCGGTTCGGTGCCCGGGCGGGCCGCGCTCAGAGTGTGAGCCGGGCGAGCGCCTCGCCGTCCTCGAACTCACCAGTCGGCACGAAGCCCGTCGCCAGGTGGAACGCCTCGGGCGACCCCTTGCCCTGCCCCCAGCTCGTCTCGACTTCCGTATGCCCGCGCGCCCGCATCTCATCGAGCCAGAGCGTCATCGCGCGGCGCCCGATGCCGCGGCCCTGGTGGCGACGGTCGATGAGGAAGCGCCACAGGTAGGGTCCGGCCTCGGAATACATCAGGAAGCCCGCCGGCTCGCCGTCCGCCTCGATGCCCCGGAGCACCGGGACCAATGGCACGCCATAGCGCTCCCCGGGGAAGAGGGCATCAGCATACGAATCGTGGACGGTGGCGCAGAATTGCTCCTGCGAGCGGTGGGTGCGCACGCGGGCATACGTCCAGCGGTTGTCCTCGGTGATCTCGACGAGCCGCACGATCTGCGGCGGGGTGCGCGGGCGGTCGCGCCAGGCGCGCCACTGCTCGGCCGACATGGCGTAGTAGAGGTTGTCGTCCCATACGCCGCGCCACCAAAAGGACTGGCGGCTGAAGGACTCGAAAGTCATCCCGAGCCGCTCCAGCAGCCGAATCGACGGGCCGTTGTCCTTGGAGAGTTCGGCGACGATCCGGTGCACCCCGAGTCGCTCGACGAGGTCGGCGATGAGGGCGCTCACCGCCTCGAAGGCGATACCCCGCCCTTGCGCCGACGGTATGAGGCTGTAGCCGATGTCGGCGATGCCGCCGTGCTCGTGCAGCCCGATGTAGACGTCACCGACCAACTCGCCGGCCAGCTCGATCGCGATCTGGTGGCCTCGGCCGGGCTCATAGTCGGTGCGGCCGGCCTGGCGCTCGGCGAGCGCGACGGCCTGCTCGCGAGGGTAGGGCAGCTCCCAGTCCTGCAGCGCCGCTACCGCCGGGTCATTGCGGTATGCCGTGAGCGCCGCCACGTCCTCGGCGCCGACGAAGCGCAGCGTCAATCGCTCGGTTCGCATGGGAAAGGGCGCCTGGCTCATGAGGCCAGAATCCACCAGCCCGTATGCCGGCGCAATCGGTTTGCGTGACGCGCCGGGCCCCATTCCTCGCCACCGCGTGTCGCCCGGGAGTGTGCGTTACCGCAGGGCGACGCGGCGCGCGATCAGCCAGGTGGCGGTTGCGCCGAGGGCCGTGACGGTCAGGGGGATACCGACCCAGAGCAGCGCCCAAGGTTGGCCCGCGAGGGCCGTGATCGCGCGCCCCCAGCCACCCGTGGCGGCGACGCCAGCGACGGCAGCACCACCCGCCACGCCCAGTCCGGCCACGAGCCACCACAGGCCGGTCGATCCCCAGCGCACGAGCACAGCGCCCAGGATCGCGCCGACTGCGCTGACCGCGAGCATGGCCGCGGTCAGCACCGCGAACTTGCCCGGCGCCGCGAGGGCATCAAGAACGGGCGTCCGGAAGAAGCGGATCTGCATCCACCATCCGCCGCTTCGCGACTCGATCGCGGCGAGAGCGGTGAGCAGCCCGCCGGCCACGACCGACTGGGCCAGCACGAAGAGCCCCATCCCCGTGACAAACCCGCGCCGGGTGCCGCTCAGACCCAGGCTGAAGGGCAGCACGTGGGACCACGACTGCTGGTTGGCCGCGACCGCCGTCAGGAACAGCGACAGGATGCCGCCGCTTTGCCGGGCGACGGCCGGGTCGTCGCCAGCCGCGGCGTAGAACGCCACATTGACCCCGAAAGAGATGGCGAGAATCAGCCACGGCCACAGCGTCGCCAGGCCGCCCCGGACCAGGATGCGCAGCATCGTCAGTGCCTCAGTCACGACGCCACCGCCGCGATCGGCTCGACGGGCGCCCCTGGATGCGGGGTGGACAGCGCGACGAGGACGTCCTGCAAGGGCAGGGCGCGCACCGTCAACCCGCACGCCGCGGCACGGTGGGCTGATGCGCCACGCACGGTCACCCGAGAGACGCCCCCGAGATCGGCGCGGGCAAGGATCGGCAAGTCGGCGGCATACGCATCGACGAGGACGCGCGGCCCACTGACCTCAACCACGCTCTCGCGCACCTCGTCGGTAGGAGCGTCGAGGATCACCCGACCCCGGTCCAGGAGGACGAGATGGTCCAAGAGATGGGCGATCTCGTCGATCAAGTGGGAGGAGAAGATCACCGTTCTCGGCTCGGCCACGACCTCCTCGAGCAGCCGGTCGTAGAAGAGCCGACGGGCGACGGCGTCCAGGCCGACATACGGCTCGTCGAGGATGGTGACCGGTGCCCGTGATGCCAGCGCGATAACGACGCCGAGCGAACTGCGCTGTCCGCGAGAGAGTTTGCCCACCGTCTGCCGCCGACGCAGCGCGAAGAGGTCGACCAGGTCGTCGGCCAGCCGGCGGTCCCAGCGCGGTTGGAGCAGGCGCGCACCGAAGAGCACGGCGTCGACCGAGAACCGCGCTGGGAAGGGCTGGCTCTCGGTCACCGCGCACACATCCGCGAGGACGCGTCGATTCTCGAAAGGCTCGTGGCCGAGCACCCGGATCGTGCCCTTGGTGACGTGGCTCCGGCCGGCGGCCAGGTCCAGCAAGGTCGACTTGCCAGCCCCATTGCGGCCGACCAAGCCGGTGATCAGGTGCGCCCCGAAACCGAGGCTCACGTCATCGAGCGCAACGACGTCGCCGAAGCGTTTGGTCACGCCGGCGAGGGTGATGGCGTCCACGCGGCCTCCTTCGCCGCTGCGGTCACGTGGTCGCTGACGAGCGCGATGACGCGCTGCGCGGGCAAGCCGAGCAGATCGGCTTCGGCGGCCAAGGGTGCGACGAAGCGTTCGACAAACTTCTCTTCGCGCCGGGCCAACAGCCGGGCCCGCGCTCCGTGGGCGACGAACATCCCGATGCCACGCCGCTTGAAGATCGTCCCGTCGGCGACCAGATGCCCGACCCCCTTGGCGGCGGTTGCGGGATTGATCCGGTGGAAGACGGCCAGCTCATTGGTCGACGGCACCTGGGCGCCTTCGGGGAGCGAGCCGTCCAGGATGGCGGCCTCCAGGCTCTCCGCGATGACGCGGAAGATCGGCGTGGTCGCCCCGTCGAGCTCTGTTGGTACATTACTCATGTAGCTAACCATGGCACCAAGTTGCAGGATCGTCAAGCACGCTTCTGAGCGATAGGGCTAGGACCCTCCGGTCGAGGACGGTCACCCAGCGGGACCGGCCGACTATCCTCGCGCAGGTGGCTGAGCAGGAGCGGGTGAGCGACGTCTGGGCCGATCCTTCGGTCACCTGGCCGCGACTCGACATCCTCACCGCCGCTCTGTTCGCCCTCGTCTGTGTGCCCCTGCACGCCAGCGTGGGCCTAGCGGCCGAGCTGGCCATCGTGGTGTTGGCCCTCGCCCTCGCGGTGCGTCGCCGGTCCTGGCGGCTGATGAGTGCACTGGCCGTGGCCGCCGGCGCCATCCAGCTCGTGGCCGGCCAGACCGCCTACTTCGCGGACCTCGCCTATGCCCCCCTCTTTTTTACGATCGGCCGGCATGCCGACCGGCGGGTGCGCCTCGCCGGGCTGGTCGTTGCCGCCCTCGCGTCGGTGACGGGCGCACTCAATGTTGTCTTCAACCCCGACCGCGCCGTCCAGGCGGGGACCGGTCTCACCCTCGCCGTGAGCATCCTTGCGACGACCGCGCTCGCCGCTGTGATCTGCATGGGTGGCTGGGCGGCGGGCTTCATCCGCTGGCAGAATCAGCAGGCGATCCAGGCGCGGATCGACGCCCAACTGGATGCGGTCGAGCGGCGTCGCCTTGCCGAGCTCTATGACCTCGAGCAGGAGCGTCGTCGGATCGCCACCGACATGCATGACGTCGTCGCACACTCCTGGGCGGTGGTCGCGGCCCAGGCCGACGGTGCGCGCTACTCCCTCGCCCAGAACCCGCAGCGGGTCGAGCAGTCGCTCGACATCATCGCCGCCACCGCTCGCACCGCCATCGGCGATCTGCGTGCTCTCGTCGCCCGGTTGCGCGACCCGGCGGCGACGACGGCGCACGCGGGGGAGGGCACGGCATACGGGCTGCCGAGCGCGGGCACCCTGCGCCAGGCGGACCTTGTCGCGCAAATGCGCGCCTCGGGGATGTCGCTCGACATGACTGAGCTCGGGGAGCCGGCCAGCTCCGCGCTGCTGACACTCACCGCGCACCGCCTGCTGGCAGAGTCGCTGACGAACGCCCTCAAGCACGGTGACCTCTCCGAAACGGTTGTCGTGCAACAAGATTGGCGGGACGGGTATCGTCTTCGCGTGATCAACACGGTGGGTGAACGCAGCGACCTCGGCACCGGGCACGGGCTGCTGGGCATGGCCGAGCGGGCCGCTGTGGCGGGCGGGCGGGCGACCTCGCGTCGCGATGGCGACCACTGGATCGTCGACGTCGACATCCCGCGGGACCCATCGTGACCGGCGACGACAAGCCGGTCCGCGTCGTTCTCGTCGACGACCAGGCCCTCTTCCGTGCCGGCATCTCCATGGTGATCGACAGCCAGCCCGATCTGGCGGTCGTGGGCGAGGCCGGCGACGGCGCCGAAGCCGCAGAGCTGGTCGACACGCTGCGCCCCGACGTCGTGCTCATGGATGTCCGTATGCCGCGGCTCGACGGCGTGTCCGCGACGCGCCGCATCACCCAGCGACTGGGCGACAAAGCGCCGCGCATCCTCGTGCTGACGACCTTCGACCAGGACGAGCTGGCCGCCGACGCCATCGAGGCCGGAGCCAGCGGATTCGTGCTCAAGGAGGCACAACCGGAGTTCTTGCTGGCCGCAATCCGTGCCGTCGCCGACGGCAGCCAGGTCGTCGCGGCCGGCGCGACCCGGGCGATCTTCGAGCGCTTCCGGCGACGCTCGACCCGGGCCCCGGGCGCGGAATACGACCGGCTCACCGGACGTGAACGCGAGATCCTGCTCCGGGCCGCGCAGGGCCTGTCCAATGCCGAGATCGCCGAGGCCGAGTTCTTGTCGGAGGCAACCGTCAAGACGCACATCTCGCGCATTCTCACCAAACTCGCGCTCCGTGACCGGGTACAGCTCGTCGTCTATGCCTACGAGCACGACCTGATCTGACCGATGGTGCGCCACGGCATACATCGCCGGATGTAGGCGAGTTCAGACTCGCGCCGGATGTGCTTCGCGGCAGCGATTTCTAGCGTTGTGGGTATGCCTTCGATCCAGCACGCCCAGCCCGTCGTGAGTCTGCGCGAGGTCACCCGCACCTATGGTCAGGTGCACGCGCTCGACGGGGTCACCCTCGATGTCCACCGCGGCGCCTTCACCGCCATCATGGGGCCGTCCGGCTCGGGCAAGTCGACCTTGATGAATGTCGCGGCCGGCCTCGACGACGCAACATCCGGTCAGGTCTTCCTCGCCGGGGCCGATCTGCGCGCCCTCGATGACGACGGGCGCACGCGGGTGCGCCGGGAGCAGGTCGGCTTCGTCTTCCAGGCCTTCAATCTGGTCCCGACCCTGTCCGCGGCCGAGAACATCGCCCTGCCCTTCGACCTCGCCGGCCGCCGCATCGACGGCGAGACCCGCGCCTGGATCGATCACCTGGTCGCCGTCCTCGGCCTGACCAACCGGCTCTCCCACCGCCCGGGCGAACTCTCCGGTGGCCAGCAGCAACGCGTGGCGATCGCTCGCGCCCTGGCGTCGCGCCCAGCGATCATCTTCGCCGACGAGCCGACCGGCAATCTCGACTCGCGATCGTCGCGCGAGGTGCTCACCCTCCTGCGCACGGCCGCCCAGGAGTACGGCCAGACGATTGCGATGGTCAGCCACGACCCGGTGGCAGCGTCATACGCCGATCGCGTCCTGATCATCGCGGACGGTCGCGTTGTGGGCGACCACGGCCGGTTGAGCCCGCAGCAGATCTCCGATCTGCTCATCGGCTTCGAGGTCGGTGCGGCATGAGCCGGTCGAACCTCGTCCTCGGCTCGCTGCGCGAGCTCGGCACGGTCGCCCTGGTCGCCGGGCTGTGCGGGACGTATGCCGCGGTGCTGATGACGACCAGCAGCATCCTCGCCGCGACCAGCGCGCAGACCGGGGGGTCGGAGGGCTTCGTCTTGTCCATCGCCGCCGGGGTCTTCGTGCTCATCGCGCTCTATGTCGGCGTCGTGGTGATCATCAACTGCGTCGACACCGTCATCGCCGGCCGGCTGCGGCAGATCGCCCTCCTGCGCCTGCTCGGCTCGCGCGGCGCCGACCTGCGCCGTGCCGTGATGCGCGGCACCGCCGCGGTCGGGTCGCTCGGTGCGGCGATCGGTCTGGTGGTGGGCGTGGTCTTGACCCACGGCATACGGCTGGTTCTGGTGGCGCACGGGACCTTGCCACACGCGCACTATCCCCTGCTGTCCGGTGGTCTGCTCTGGGCGTTCGCCTCGATCGCGGCTGCGGCGACGCTCGCCGGCTGGCTGGGGTCACGGCCCGTTCTGGGCGTCTCGCCGGCCGCGGCTCTGTCGGGCGCTGCGGTTGCCGCACCGCGCCGGCGCCAGGCCTCGGTGCTGCGCGCGACCCTCGCTGCGCTCGGGATACTCGGTGGTGGAGTGATGCTCGGCGGTGCCGCCTGGCTCGGCGAGACCCACCCCGACCTGGGCTTCCCGCTCGCCTTCGCCGGCTCGGTGGCCTCGGGGACGGGCCTGCTCATCGGCGCGCGGTTCGTCATCCCGGCGGCTGTTGCCGGACTGTCCCGGCTGCTGGGGCGCGATCCGGCGAGTGTGGTGGCTCGGCGCAATGCCGTCCTCGATCCGCTGCGCACCACGCGATCCACGATGGGTCTGGTCATCGGGGTGACGCTGGTGACGACTTTTGCCACGGGCATGGACGCACTGCGCCGGTCGGTTTCCTCGTGGGATCTGCCGGCGGACACTCAGGCGGAAGCCGAGCGGGTGCTCGCGATGACCTCGACGATCCTGATCTGCATCATCGTCATCTCCGCGATCATCGCCGCTGTGGGTTTCGTCAGCACTATGTCGCTCTCGGTCGTCCAGCGGCATCGCGAGATCGGCATGCTGCGCGCGCTCGGGTTCACCAGGAGTCAGGTCCGCACGATGATCACCAAGGAGTCGGTCGCGCTCTCGACCACGGCGGTGCTCCTCGGACTGGTGCTCGGCCTGCTCTATGGCACGCTCGGCGCGCAGTCGCTCGTCGGCGGGATGTCGCCCGGCCTGATCTGGGGGGCGCCGCCCGAAGCGATTGCGGCGATCGGCGTCGGCGGCCTGGTGCTCGTGATCGTGGCCTCGCGCGGTCCGGCGCGCCGGGCGCTGCGGGTTGCTCCCATCGAGGCGCTGCGGATCGACTCCTGACCGGACTCGCGCTTCGTCCTGAGGAGTTGCCTCAGGACGGAGCGCGTGGGTGCGGGTCACGCCGGCAGGACGATGACGTGTCGTCTGTCGGCCGGACTGATCCATGTGGGAATCGCCGCATCAAAGGTCCCGAGGACGGCGCCTTGCGCTGCCGCCAGCTTGGTCGGAGAGTTCTGTTCCCGGCCGGCACCGGGTCGTATCCCGGCCAGTTGGACTGCCTCACCGATAGGGAGCGCGAGGTCCTCATCCTGATCGCCACGGGTGCCTCCAACGCCGAGATCGCCGAGCGACTGGTGTTCTCCTCGACAACGGTGAAGACGCACGTCAACCGGATTCTCACCAAGCTCGGGCTACGCGACCGGCAGCAGGCTGTGGTGCTGGCCTACGAGAGCGGGCTGGTCAGACCTGGCTCCTGAGTGGGCGCCGGTGGAGCTCTCCTCAGAACGCCGAGCCCGGCCGCCACGCCATCTCCTGGAGGACGAAGGTGTTGCCGTCCGGATCGGCAAAACCCGCACTCTTGACGCCCCCGCCGTGATCCTGGATGTCGCTGACGTCGATGCCGAGGGTGATTAGCGCGTCGCGCGGCCCAGGCGGGGTCTCTATCGCCTACCGGGATGACGGTCTGGTGCGAGGCCACATCCAGGCGGTTCGCACGATGAATGCCAACAGGGCCAGCTCCAGGGCCACGGCCAGGACGTGATAAGTCCGCCAGATGTCGCCCACCACATTGAAGGCGGTGAAAGGGACATAGAGCGCGGCCACGACGAGATTCACCACCCGGCTCACCCGCGGCGGCAGCGTTGCCGTTGCCACGATCATCAAGATGGGCACCGCGAGGATGCTCAGCACGCTCACGGCCCAGGTCTGGGTGATGTCGAAGGTGAAGACCCTGCCGTCGAGGATGTCATCAACCCGGCCGGGCGCATAGAAGCCGAGGATGTCGACGTAGGCGTAGAGGAAGACGAAGCTCGTCCACGCGGCAGCGAGCGTGGCTCGCACCGAGGTCGGCTGGTCATCGAGGGTGGCTGTGGAATGTGCAGTCATCAGGAACTCCCGTTTTTCGTTGTTGCGCATCGGATTTCCACGATGACTTGTGGGGCCCACCCGTCACATCGGCATTGCGGTCGGAGGTCCGCGCCCGATAGGACGGTGCTGGCCTCGTCCTTTCGGCCGTAGCCGCCGGTGCCCATTGACGTATGGCCGTCGAGCCCGGGTCAGTGCCCCACCCGGCCGGTGTCGTAGGCCCACATCGCGATCTCGACCCGGTTCCGGGCGCCGAGCTTGGTCAGCAGGCTCGCGACGTGGGTCTTGGCCGTCGTCAGGCTGATGAACAGCTCGGCGGCGATCTCGGCGTTCGTGCGGCCGAGTGCCACGAGTCTGAGCACCTCCTCCTCGCGTGGGGTCAGCGGGGCGATCGGTTGCGTATGCCGTTTCGGCGCCGCTCCCGCGGCGAGCGTCGCCAGCAGTCGACGAGTGACATTCGGCGCGATCAGGGCATCGCCGTCGGCGGCGGCGTGGACGGCCTGCACCAGGAGTTCGGGCCCGGCATCCTTCAGGAGGAACCCGCGCGCACCGGCGCGCAGCGCACCATGGACGTATTCGTCCAGGTCGAAGGTCGTGATCACCACGACGGCCATCGGGTCGGGGACGTCCCGCCCGGCGAGCAACGCCGTGACCTCGAGGCCGTCCAGACCCGGCATACGGATATCGACGAGGCACACGTCAGGGCGCAGCCGCCGCGCCAGCTCGACCGCTGCCGTTCCGTCGGCGGCTTGGCCGACGACCTCGATGTCGGGCTGGGCATCGAGGATCATCGACAAGCCGGTGCGCACCAGGTCCTGGTCATCGGCCACCAGCACCCGCACGGTCACCGGGGCAGCTCCATCGGTAGCTCGGCGTCGACCGCCCACCCGCCCTCGGGCCTCGGCCCGGCGCGTAGGGTCCCGCCGAGCAGATGCACCCGCTCGGTCATGCCCAACAGTCCGAAGCCGGGCGCCGCCGGGCGCGAGGGATCGATCCGGCCGTCGTCGCTCACGCGCAGTCGCAGCCGTCCTGCACTCGGGGTGACGTTGATCTGCACGCGTGAGGCGTGCCGGGCGTGCCGCAGCGCATTGGTGAGCGCCTCCTGCGCGATTCGGTATGTCGCAGTGTCGATTTGGGGCGGAATGAGGTCAAGGTTACCGGCCAATTCGACCTCGATAGCTGGGTCCGGAGCGGTTCGGGCGAGCCCCATCAGGTCGGCCACGCAAGGCCGCGGGCCGTATGCCGCCGGCGCGCCATCGCGGAGCACGCGCACCATCGCGCGCATCTCCACAAGCGTCCGCGCTGCCTCGGACTCGATGATCGAAAGAGCCTCCACCGCGGCCTCCGGTCGCAGCGCGGCCACCGTCCGCCCGGCCTGCGCCTGCACGGTGATCGCCGAGATGTGGTGGGCGACCGCGTCGTGCAATTCGCGTGCGAGCGCGACTCGCTCCTGGCTGCGGGCCTGATCGATCGCGCGGCGTGCGCTCTCGGCGCGATACCGCAACGCGGCACCGATGGCCGCGGTCGCCGCGAGGACCGCGAACCCGCCATACACCTCGGCCGGTTCGTTGTCGTCGGCCGCGACGGCGATGGTCGCCGCGATCGCCACTACCGCCAGCCCGGTCACG
Organism: Nostocoides vanveenii; assembly: GCF_039531165.1. NCBI lineage: Bacteria > Bacillati > Actinomycetota > Actinomycetes > Micrococcales > Intrasporangiaceae > Nostocoides > Nostocoides vanveenii. The sequence continues at coordinate 55,496 of NZ_BAAAPN010000104.1, forward strand.
ATCTGGCGCCCGGAGCCCCACCGGACCAGTGCATAGGTGAGCACTAGGACGAAGCTCATCGTGGCCAAGCCGACGTTCGGCGTGCCACGCAGCAGGCTCGCCAACCCCAGCGCCATACCGGCCCCGAAGGCGACCACGACGCAGACCAGGGGATGGGTCCGCCGCCAGAGCAGCACCGGCGCCAGGCCGAGGGCGACGAGTGTGGAGACCGGCCGCCATGGGACGTCGGCGCGCAGAATTCCTTCGATCACTACCGCCACCATCACCAGGGCGACGAGCGCCCAGTCGCGCCATCCGCGTCCGGGTGGGTCGGCCACGCCGGGCTCGTCCCACAGCGAGCGCACGGCGGAAGCGAACACGCGCCCAGCGTAGGGAGCATCGGCACCCCGGGCATCGGCCGAAAGGACGAGACGCGCCTCGTGCCGACGACGGATGACGGTCCGGCCTCGATGCCGATGCGCCGGGATGGCGGTGGCGGTGAGGCTGTCGGTCATGATCAGAGTTGACCACCTCACCAAGAGTTATCGCGGCGTGACCGCCGTCGATGACGTCTCGTTCTGCGCCCGGGCCGGTCGCGTGACGGGTTTCCTCGGCCCCAACGGCGCCGGCAAATCCACCACCATGCGCATCATGGTCGGTCTGAGCACCGCGACCGCCGGCCACGTGGACGTCCTCGGCAGCCGATATGTCGACCTGCCCAACCCGGGTCGCGAGATCGGCGTGTTGCTGGATGCCTCGGCCCAGCACGCCGGGCGCACCGGCCGGGAGATCCTCGAACTCGCCGCGCGGACCATGGGGCTGCCGGTCAGCCGCGTGCCCGAGACGCTGCGCCGGGTGTCGTTGACGGAGAAGGAAGCCGATCGGCGCGTCCGCACCTACTCCCTCGGTATGCGGCAACGGCTCGGCATCGCGACCGCGCTCATCGGCGACCCGGGCGTGCTCGTCCTCGATGAGCCCGCCAACGGCCTCGACCCAGCGGGCATCCGCTGGATGCGCGACGTGCTGCGCGAGTTCGCCGATCAGGGCGGCACGGTCCTGTTGTCTTCCCACCTGCTGCACGAGATCGAAGTCATCGCCGATGACCTCGTCGTCATCGGCAACGGCCGGGTCGTGGCCCAGGGGGCCAAGCACGATCTGCTGTCGACATCGGGAACGGTCGTCGCGTCGTCGGACAACGCCCGGCTCGCCGCCACCCTCGCCCGCGCCGGCGTCAAGGCCACACCCGAGGGTGCGGGCTCGCTCACCACCAGCGCGGACCCCGGTGAAGTGGGTCGTATCGCCCTCACCGCCGGCATTGCCCTCACCGAGTTGCGCCGCGCGGACAGCGCCGGCCTGGAAGAGATGTTCCTCCTACTCACCGCGCAGTCCCAGCGCGAAAGCCACAGCCGTCACGCAGGAGAAGCAGCATGACCACGCAGACCGCCGGCCGCGCCGACCTCGACACCGTCAGCACGGAACGTGCCGACCGCGGCATATGCGCGACCCCGACCCGACACCTCATCGATGTCGAGTTGCGCAAGATGTTCGACACCCGCTCGGGCTGCTGGCTGATCATCAGCATCGGCGTCCTCGCCGTGGTGGCGACCGCGGCCGCGATCATCTTCGCGCCCGAGAGCGAGCTTAGCTACGACACCTTCGCCAAGGCGATTGGCTTTCCGATGACCCTCGTCCTGCCGATCATCGCGATCCTCGCGGTGACCAGCGAGTGGAGCCAGCGCAGCGGGCTGACGACGTTTACCCTCGTGCCCAGCCGCGGGCGGGTCATCGCAGCGAAGGCGGTCGCGGCACTCATCGTCGGGATCGCGTCGATGCTGGTGGCCTTCGCGATCGGGGCGATCGGCACTGTTGCCGGCTCCGCGATCGCCGGGGTCGACCCGGTGTGGGACATCGGATTCGCCCACGCCGCCCAGATCGTCTTGGGCAACCTCGTGGGGATGGCCATCGGCTTCGCACTGGGGGTTGTGCTGCGCAACTCGCCGGCCGCCATCGTCGGCTACTTCGTGCTCTCCTTTGTCCTCTCCGGCATCCTGGTGCTGCTGGCGCAGGTGCGGGAGTCGTTCACCGACCTGCAGCCCTGGGTCGACTGGAACTTCACTCAGGTCGCGCTGTTCGACGGCCGGACCTCCTCGGCCCAGGAGTGGGCGCAGCTCGGTTCGACCAGCCTCATCTGGATCGTCATCCCGCTCGTTGTCGGCGTGGCCATGCTGCGCCGCTCCGAGGTCAAATAGCCGACCACGCACCCGGATCTCCCGAACCTGGTCTCTGCCCGGCACGTGACGGGCGATGTGCCGACCGCCGGCGCGGCAGGTGCCGAGAAGGCGGCCGAGAAGGCGGCCGAGCCACACGGCATACGTGCTCACTCAACGAAGGAAAGCATCATGACCCACCAGACCCAACTCGCCGACCCGGCTCGGCCCGAGGCCGCTCGACCCCAGCGGAGAAGGCCGGAGCGGCTCGCCGGGGCGATGGCGATCGCCTTGGCTGCGGCGCTGGCCGCCCAGAACGCGATCGTCGCCGTGACCGATCCACCCACCTACGCCGCCCCCATGGCACAGGTACTGGCCTTTCACGCGCAGCACCGCGTCGCCGTCGCGGCGGATGTCGCGCTGGAGGCGTTGAACCTGCCGCTTCTGCTGGGCTTCCTTACCGGTCTCCACGGCCTGGCCGGGCGACGCCGCGGTGCGGGCGCTCACGCGTCGCGCCTCGCGGTTGCCGCCGCCGCGACGTTCGCGGCTGTCACCGCGTTGTATGCCGCGGCGTGGATCAGCGTCGTGCTTGTGGCCGCGGATGCCTCGGAACTGAGCCCGACGCTCGACCTCGCCTGGCGCCTGCACGCCGCCGCCTTCGCCCTCTCACTCCCGGCGCTCGGCACCGCGTTCATGGGCGCTGCGTGGGCAACCCATGCGAGGCGGCTGACGCCGCGATGGCAGCTGTGGCTGGGCCTCGCCGGTGGCGGGCTGATGATGGTCGCCGGCGCGGGCGGCTTGGCGATCGCGGACGGGTCCGCTCTCGTGTTCGTCGGCGTCGTCGGCCTTGCTGCGTGGTTCGTCTGGCTGCTCGCGACCGGCATCCGTCTCGCGCTCGCTCGACCCGTCGCCGACCCCGGTGACGCGCCCCTCGACACCGTCGATAACGCCGATGTCGTGGCCGGGTGACGGCCCGACCAGGAAGCGGCTCAGGTGGAGGGTCACCTTAATTGGTGACTGACGGCTGTGATTCGCCTCTGAGACCGTATGGGGTCTGGTGACTCGGGTTCCCCGGGTCACGGGGTCGCCGACGACCCGGCAGGCTGACACGTGGGGCACCAGAAGATGCGCTGTTGACCCATCGGAGCCGCGCGGACGGGTGTGGCGCAAACGCGGCAGGGTTGGCTCGCGCGGCCATACACGGCATACACCTTCGGCCAACGGGGCACCCGCTCACCGCGGATGAGAAGCGCTCGGGCGGCGCGCAGCTGGGCGTCGTCGGTGACGATCCAGCCCGCCCCCAGACCCAAATCGAGGAGTGTCGCTGCCTCGTTCCACAAGCGCTCGATCTGGTCGGTGTCGAGGTCGTTGCCCGGACGCCGGGGATCGATCCGCAGACGCCAGAGGATCTCCGCGCGATAGACATTGCCCACGCCGGCGATCACGGATTGGTCGAGGAGGAGTTGACCGATGGCTCGGCGTGACCGAGAAACCTTGCGGCGGAACGACTCCGGGTCGGCATCCGGCCGCAGCGGGTCAGGTCCGAGGCGCGCATGAAGGGCGGCGACCCCGCCCGCATCCAGCCATTCGCAAATGGTCGGCGCCGAGATGTCGGCGATGTGCTCGCTCGTGAGCAGGCGCCAGCGTAGGCCCGCCGCTGCGGGCGGGTTGGTGCGCGGGAACCCATCGGCGCCGAGGGCCCGGCGATGCCTGCGCACGGACACCCGCCCGACCATCCCTAGATGGAGGTGAGCGGTCACCGCCGCGTCGGGGAAGGGCACGAGCAGGTGTTTGCCGTGGGCCTCCGGTTGGCCCACGACCGCTCCATCCGCGATGGACGCGTCGACGTCGAGGGGGGCCGTGGGATAGCTACACGAGCGCACGGGTGACCCTGTCAGTTGGGAGAGTCGCTGGGCCATCCCATGCACGGCATGACCCTCAGCCACGTCGCTGCGTCCCAGTCGTTCGATGGCGCGACGCGCGGAATGGGCGCCGAGGACCATCAGGGCATCCGGTCCGCATGATGACTCGACGCATGCTGACTCCTCAATTGGTGCGCTGACCTGCGTCAGCCCAGCGGGTCGAGCCCAATCGCTGCGACAGATACAGCCCAGAGGCGCTCGGCGGCATCGACATCGATGGCCCAGTTCTTGACGCCTCCGGTGCCGAGGTCGGCGTGGTCGTCGGGAACGACGCCCTTGACCGAGCAATCCTCGCAGTAGACACCGCCTCGGTCCAGCAGCTCTAGCGCCGTTGCGGCCCACAGACCGGTGGCCGCCGACGAGGGCGAAGTGCCCGAGGTGGTTGGTCCCGAACTGGAGCCTCCGAGAGCGTCCTCGAGTCGATCGCCCGCGTCCTGAAGCTCGACGACGACGAGCGCACCCACCTCTACGAACTCGCCCGCAATGTCGCCTCGGGCGCTCCCCGCCGGCGACGCAGCACTCCCAGGACTGCCATCACCCCGGCCGTGCAGTAGGTACTCGACTCCATGAGCGTGCCTGCGCTGGTCCAGAACGGGCGGCTGGACCTGCTCGCGGCGAACGACCTCGGGCGAGCCCTGTATTTCCAGATCGTGGACCTGGCGCAACCGCCGAACTTCGCGCGCTTCGCGGTCCTGGATCCCCGAGCCCAGGACTTCTACGTTGACATCGACGCCACCCGGGACCTCCTCGTCGCCGTGCTCCGCGCGACCGCCGGTCGCGACCCGCTGGACAAGCGCACGACCGCGCTGATCAGCGAACTATCCACGCGCAGTAGTGATTTCACGGCCCGCTGGGCCAAGCATGCGGTCCGTCGCCACGCCCGTGGACGCAAGGTGATTCACCACCCTGTTGTCGGTCCACTCGACCTCGAGTTCACCGACTTCGACCTGCCACACGACCCCGAGCTGTCCGTCGTCACGTACACCGCGCAACCGGGCAGCGCGAGCGCCGATGGTCTGCCCTTGCTCGCCGCGTGGGCGCACAACCGTGCGGCCGGCCCCGGCACGAGCCTGCCGCCCGCCACGACCGCGGGCGATTGACTGGGGCCATGGAGCTGACGGACGCGACGGGCTTCCCGATGATGGTCAACGCGTTCGAGGGCAACAAGGCCCAAACCCCCACCATGCTGCCGGTGATCCCCCAGGCCGGTCGAGGACAGGAACAGGGTGGGCACCGTCACGTGCTCGGCGGTGTAATCCCAGCCCAGGTTGTGGGCGAGGTGGAGATTGGTCGGACTCGCGGCATACGCGGCCTTGAAGGTCACGCCGGTGACGTTCTTGTCCGCGAGGGTGCTGAACACCCCGCCCGCCAGGCCGACGCGGGTCAGGTCGATGCGCCCCTTCAGTGGGTTATCGGCCCAGCCTGAGGCGGTCGTCCCTGCCTGGATGCTCTGGAGCAGGCGGATCGACGCGGCTTGGGAGAGGCCGCTCCAGGAGTACTCGTCGTCGGTGCCGACCACGAGGAAACCCCAGGAGGCGAGGCGCTCGAACCACGCGGCATACTTCTCGGCCTTCACGCCCGTGCCATTGGCGACGAGGACCACTGGCAACGTGGCGCTCGATGGCAGGTCGGTCAGGAACCAGAGCCGATAGGGCGAGAAGGACTGGAACTGGCCGACAGTGCGACCGGTGACCGTATGCAGGCCGGTGGCGAGATAGCGGGCCTCCAGGCTCCCGCCGGTGGTTACCTCCATCTGGTAGCCGGCCGCCGCGACGGGTCGCCTGGACAGCCACATCCCGTCCAGTTGGGCGAGCACAACAAGGATCGCCACGACTGCCGCAGCCCGCTGCCAGCGCTTGGCGGGCCACCACTGCCGTCGCCTCCTCCCCGCGGAGGCGCCTTCTGGTGTCTGGGGGACTCGGTCATGGTGTCGTCATCAACCCAGGGGTGCGTAGGTGTCGAGGTGCTCGGTGATCTTTGCACCGAGCGAGGCGTTCAGCTCCGGGTCGCGGTTGAGGGCCTGACCGGAGTTAAGGGACAGGATGACGTCGTGGGGGACGCGGCTCGCTCGGCGCTTGTCGGCGAAGCGGCGGCTCGCGGCATACGGCGCCACCTTGTCGAGGCTCGGCGCCAGGTACGGGATCCGCGTCGGGCGCCAGACCGGGTCGGCGAACCTGGTCGCCGACGGCCTTCATGCCCGCACCGACGGGCTCCCCTCACTGGCGTTGGTCGCCGGAGCGACCGGTGTCGCGGCCGGTCTGCCGTGGGCCGACCCGGTCATCGGGCTCCTCATCGCGGTGGGTCGGCCAGGCGAACGCATCGGCACAGATCATCCTTACGGCGCTCTAGTCGAGGAAGTGGACGTCGTAGCGCTCGGCCGTGACGTGAGCCCTTTCGAAGGCATCACGAAGGTCGGGCGGAGTGGGCCCGGCCGCGACGGGCTGATCACAGAAGGACGACAGCCACGGCATACGCCTCCCCACCACGCCCGAGCGTGTCGAAGTGCGCCAGGCACTCCTGGACCGCCATGGTGATCGGCTCCGTTCTCTGCGTGTAGTTCAGCGCGAATGGCGGCCCGTGCGAGAGGAGAAGGCGATCATGAGCTGTCGGGGCCCGGCCGTGGCCCTGGCGATGCTGGGGGCGCTGACCACGACCGAGATCGAGGAGATTAACTTCGCGATGTCCGAGCGCCTCGGACCGTATATCCAACCGTGGAGCTAGCGGCCCTGGGTGCCTTCATCGGGTTGTGCGATCGCGCGGTCTCGCAGGGCGGCTCGGGCCGTCCGCCTTGGCATGGGGAGCGGCGGTCCGGGCCCCGGCATACGCGGGGGCTCGCAAGAGACGCACCCACGTCGGCGGGGTGAGGCCCTCGGGGTGGTTGCCGAGCGCGTCGAATCGGATCGGCTCGTCCGTGTCGCCGGCGGCCGGCTTGAGGGTGAGCAGGCCGACGGGGTGCCACGAGCCGCGGGCACTCGCGCGCGACAGCGCGAACTCGTGGTCGGAGGCAGGGACCAGGCGCAGGATCATCGACCCGCTCGCGCACGTCATCGGGAGCATCGTCGTCAGGGGGCCGTCGTCGATCCGGCGCCGCACCTGGAGGGCGAAGCGCCCCACGCCGGAGTCGCCGGTGGAGGCGAAGAGGAGGTCGGTGGGGGCGGCGTCCCCACCGATCCGGATCGCGATGCCGAAGACGTCGCGGCCCTCCGAGCCGTCGGTGGTGGCCCGGGATAGGCGGACCCGCACCGCGTGGCTGCCCGGGTCGTCGATGAGCGGCACGCCGGTTGCCGAGGGTTCGGTGACGGTGAGGGTTCCGTGGTGGACGACGCCCGTGGCGTGCAGCGGCTTGTCCCGGCGGACGGCGGCGTATGCCGTGAGGCCGGTGGCGAGCGCGGCGCCGGCGGTGGCGCCCACGGCGTCGCGGGCGAGGCCGGCAGCGCCGGAGATTGGGTCCACGCACACACCGTAGGCCTCAGCGGTCGTGACCCGGCTGTCCGTGGTGTCCGCGATGCTCTGAGGCTCGGCTTGCGGCGCCCTTGGTCAGGGCTCTCAGTTCCGTCGAATCAGGCACGTCGACGGAGGTGTAGCGATGCCACTACGCGCCGAGAACACGCCCCTGTTCTACCGGGTTGCCCCGATGACCTGCTCGAGGTCGGTGACAACGTCCTGCTCTCGATGGAATCCGCGGGCGACGATGAGCGCAACGGCCTCCCGAGCCAGGGCGATATCGGCCTCGCCCGCCGCGGTGAGCAGCGCGTCGAGATCGGTGAGATCTTGGCCTCGACGAGCCAAAACCTTGAGGGCGATGAGATGCCCGGTCGAAGCAACCGGCAGTTGCAGCCCGGGGAGAATCTCGATGGAGGTCGCAGCCGCGACGATTTCCTCCTCGATCCCAGAGCTGGCGAAGAGGAGGTCGAGGGCCACGCCCAATGGGTCGGCGACAAGCCGCACGGTCGATAGTCGGTCGAGGTACTCGTGTTCGACGATTTCATGGGGCGTGTAGCCGCGGACTCCCAGCTGGTAGATGAGCGCCTCACTCGCGGCGTCGTCTGCGACGGCGACGACAAAGTCGATGTCCTTGGTGAACCGGGGGATCGACCGTGCAGAGACAGCCAGGCCACCAACCATGGCCCAACGCACTCCTGCCGCGTTCAGGTCGCCTGCGGCACGCGACAAGGCCGCATCGAGCGCCCTCACCATGCCCAGTCGCCGAGGGCCGCACGGAGCTGGTCAGGACGCGGTGCCGAGATCAGCCACGCTCGCGTCAACGAGCCGACTTCGGCTTCATCCACGCCGGGTCGCTCGCGGCGAATCCGTTGACGGAACAGCTCCACGCCCAGCTCATGCATCTCCAGCGCATCCCGCACCCGCTGGGCCTCGGGGCTCGGATGAGCCCCGGAGCCTCGGGTCTCTGCGGAGGCACTCACAGCTCGATCCTAGGGGTTGTGGGGCGCCCAGCCGGGGCTGACGAGGGCGATGAGCAGGTGCCCAAGTGCCTCCCGTCCAGGAAGGCGCGGTGGGGCGCCCGCCGGGCTCGATGCTCGCACGGCGTCGCCGTGTTGAATGGGACGCATGTCACCGACGGGCTTTGCGGACAAGGTCGCCTTCGTCTGGAAGGTCGCGGACAAGTTGCGCGGCACCTTCAAGCAGCACGAGTACGGATCGGTCATGCTGCCGCTGCTCGTGCTTCGCCGCATGGACGCTGTGCTCGTGCCGACGAAGCAGGCGGTTCTCGACGCGGCGGCTGGCATGCAGGACATCGGGGAGGGTCAGTCTGCCCTCCTCAAGAAGAAGGCTGGCCACCGGTTCTACAACACCTCACCGCTGACCTTTGCCAGCCTGTTGGGCGACGACAAGAACCTCGCGGACAACCTGCGCACCTACATCCGCAAGCTCTCCCCCGAGGCGTATGCCGTGATGGAGGCTTACGACTTCGACCCCAAGCTCGAGCGGCTCGACCGCGCCGGGATCCTGTATGCCGTGGTCGCGGACTTCGCCGATCTCGACCTCCGTCCCTCGCAGGTGAGCAACGAGGCGATGGGCTACATCTTCGAGGAGCTGCTGCGGAAGTTCTCCGAGATGAGCAACGAGACCGCCGGTGAGCACTACACGCCACGCGAGGTGATCAGCCTCATGGTCAACCTGCTCGTCTCGGGCGAGACCGCCAAGGAGCTGACCGAGAACCCCAAGCCGGTGCGCACGGTCTACGACCCGGCAGCCGGCACTGGCGGGATGCTCATGACCGCCCTGCACCACATCAAGGACCTCAACCCGGCAGCGATCGTCAACGTCTTTGGCCAGGAGCTCAACGACGAGACGTGGGCCATCGCCCAGTCCGACCTGATGATGCAGGACACCGCGCCGGAGCGGATGCGCAACGGCAACAGCCTCACCGCCGACGCCTTCCCTACCGAGAAGTTCGACTACATCCTCGCCAACCCGCCCTATGGAGTGGACTGGAAGGCGTATGCCGCGCCGATCAAGGACGAGCACACCAAGCAGGGCTTCCACGGCCGATTCGGCGCCGGCCTACCGCGCGTCTCGGACGGGTCATTCCTCTTCCTCCAGCACATGCTCTCGCACATGAAACCGACCGGCTCGAGGGTCGGGATCGTCCTGTCCGGGTCACCGCTCTTCTCCGGCCAGGCAGGCTCCGGGGAGTCCGAAATCCGCCGATGGATCCTCGAGAACGACTGGCTCGAAGGCATCGTCGCGCTACCGGACCAGATGTTCTACAACACCGGCATTTCCACCTATGTGTGGATCCTCACCAACGACAAGGCCGACGAGGACCGCGGCACGGTCAAGCTCATCGACGCACGCGAGCTCGGCACGAAGATGCGGAAGTCGTTGGGCGACAAGCGCAAGGAGCTCACGCCCGCGGCCATCGAGGAAGTGGTTCGGCTCTATGGCGGCGCGCGAGACGAGTACGCCGACGACTCCCGCGTGAAGGTCCTCACCAACGAGACCTTCGGTTTCCAGCGCATCACCGTCGAACGCCCTATGCGCCGCCGCTGGGAGGTCACTCCTGAGGCCGTTGTCGCGGAGCCGTATGCCGCGTACGTTGCCCTCGTCGGTCGCCGGTTCGAGACAGAGAAGGCGCTCCTGGCCGAGGTCCCCGAGCTGTCCACGGCGCAGAAGAAGGCGTTCGCGAAGGCCTGCGCCGTGGCCGACCCGGAGGCGCCGATCGTCACGGGCCGTGGCGGCAAGGTCGAGCCCGACCCGGATCTGCGCGACCAGGAGAACGTGTCACTCCCCGCCGGCTGGCTCTCGCTCGACGACCAGGCACGCGAGAAGGCACTGACCGAGGACGCGGAAGCCCACCTGGAGAAAGAGATCCGCCCCTATGTGCCGGAGGCATGGATCGACCACACCAAGACCAAAATCGGCTTCGAGATCCCCTTCACCCGCCAGTTCTACGTCTACACGCCACCCCGCCCTGTCGAGGAGATCGCCCAAGAGATCAAGGACCTCGAGACCCGGATCCAGCAGTGGATGAGCGGACTCGGTCTATGAGGACAGCTCCTCTACGGCATGTGGCCGAAGTCCGAACAAGCAGCGTCGATAAGCACACGCGCGACGGCGAACTTTCAGTGCAACTCTGCAACTACACGGACGTCTATAGGAACGACAAGGTCCGACCTAGCCCGGATCTCATGCGCGCCACCGCTACGTCCGACGAAATCGACCGGTTCAGACTCCAGATCGGAGACTCTGTTCTTACGAAGGACTCGGAGGATCCCAACGACATCGGCATCTCAGCGCACGTTGCCGACACTGCGAGCGACTTCGTCTGCGGTTATCACCTCGCGATCGCACGACCTTCACCGGGAACGCATCCGCGCTATCTAACTTGGGCACTGCGGTCTCGGCCAGTTCTGGACCACTTCTCGAATCATGCATCAGGCATATCTCGCTACGGGCTGACAACTGCTGGACTGCGAGCTGCCCCTGTCCCTTGGCATGACGAGCTGGAGCAGCGGAGGATCGCCGACTTCCTCGACGACCGCGTCGCCCGCATCGACCAGATCATCACCGCCCGCCGCGCACAAATATGGTCCTTAGATGATGCGGCTCGCGCCACCCTGGCCGAACGAATGCTCCTCGGGGAAGAGCAAGTGCCCTTACGCCATCTGATATTGGACGAGCGACTCGGACTCTGGGGCTCTGAGGTCGGCGAAGATGACGTGGACGTCTATGTGGCTCGCGTCGCCGACTTCGAACGTGCCGAGTTTCGACTCGGTGACGTGCCCACCGTTCGGAGCGCAGCAGCCGCCCAGATCGCAACGCGTGCGCTCCGACACGGAGACGTGCTCCTCGAACGCTCCGGTGGCACAAACATCAATCCTGTTGGTTGCCCGGCCTTCGTTGAGGATCCCGCACCCAACACCGTCTCCAGCAACTTCGTGTCACGCCTTAGGCCTGTGGCCGACGCTGACGGTCGGTACCTATCGCTGCTGCTGGGGGCCCTGTACGCAACGGGCCAACAGAGGCCCCACGCGAATCAGACGACCGGCATTCAGAACCTGGACACCACCTCGTACCTCCATGTGCGAATTCCCATTCGGTGCCCTGCTGAACAGGTCTCACTGGCCCAAAAGGTTGACAACGCGCTTTCAGGAATTCGGGGGCAGCAGCGTCACCTGCGCGAGTCCGCAGCGCTTCTGGAGGAGTACAAGCATTCGTTGATCACGGCCGCGGTGACTGGTGAGATCGACGTGACGACCGCGGGTAGCGGCATACCGGGATGAGGTACGCATGAGCATCACGAAGGAGTCGGTGTTCGAGTCGAACATCGAGGCGCACCTGCTCAGCCACGGCTGGAACCAGCTGGAGCCCGTGGCATACGACCGCAGGTCTGGCGTCTTCGGGGACGAGGTCATCGCCTTCGTCCAGACTTCCCAGCCGAAGCAGTGGGAGCAGTTGGTCACCCGGCATGGTGGCGAGGCGACGGCTCGCGAGAAGTTCCTCAAGGTCGTCATTGACGCGCTCGACCACCGCGGCACGATCAGCGTGCTTCGCTCACCGGTCAAGGACTCGGGTGTCAACGTGCGCCTGTGCTTCTTCAAGCCGGCCAGCAGCCTCAATGACGAGCAAACGCAACGGTATTCAGCGAATCGTCTCGGTGTCGTCCGCCAACTTCACCACTCAGAGTCGAATACCTCGGACTCGCTCGACATGGTCCTGGTGGTCAACGGGATCCCGGTCGCGACCGCCGAGTTGAAGAACCCGCTGACGCACCAGAGCGTCGAGAACGCGATGGCGCAGTACCGCGCCGATCGCAACCCGCAAGACCTCATCTTCCGGGCCCGGACGCTGGTGCACTTCGCGGTGGACCCGCGCCGGGTGGCGATGACCACGCGGCTTGCCCGTGAGGCGACGGTCTTCCTCCCCTTCGACCAGGGCAGTGACGGCGCTGGCAACACCGGCACCGCAGGTAACCCGGCCGTGACGACGGGCTACCAGACGGCATATCTCTGGGAGCAGGTGTGGCAGCGAGACGCGTGGCTGGACCTACTCGGGTCGTTCATCCACGTCGAAGGCGAAAAGACCCTCTTCCCGCGTTTCCACCAGTGGCACGCGGTGCGCTCGATCCTCGAAGCGACCTACCGTGACGGCGCCGGAGTGGATCGGCTCGTGCAGCACTCGGCCGGGTCGGGAAAGTCGAACACGATCGCCTGGACCGCTCACGCGCTCTCGCGCCTGCACGGCGCCGATGACGCGCCGATCTTCGACAAGGTCGTGGTCATCACCGACCGCAAGGTGCTCGATCGACAGCTCCAGGACACCGTTGCCGGCTTGGAGCACACACCCGGCACGATCGTGCGGATCGATGAGAACTCGGCTCAGCTTAAGGAAGCCCTCGAGGGGCACGCGGCACGGGTCATCATCACGACGCTGCAGAAGTTTCCCGTCGTCGCCGAGTTGCCAGCCAAGGATGTCGCCGACGGCGGGACCAAGGGCGTAGTCGGTCGCCGGTTCGCAGTGATCGTCGACGAGGCCCACTCCTCATCGAGCGGAGACTCGGTCGCCAAGCTGAAGAAGGTCCTCGGTTCGGGCGACCGCGACGACGAATTGGAGGCGGCTGCGGAAGCCGAGCAGGCGGCATACGACGCCTCCATTGACGCCGCAGACGAGGCGCTGTTCGCCAGCGCGCGGCACCGGGGCAAGCAGAAGAACCTGTCATTCTTCGCGTTCACAGCGACGCCGAAGCCGAAGACACTCGACACGTTCGGGCAGGTCGGGGCCGACGGGCACAAGCGGCCGTTCCATACGTACTCGATGCGGCAGGCGATCGCGGAGGGATTCATCCTCGACGTGCTGGCGAACTACACGACGTACGGCGTGTACTACAAGCTCGCCAATGCGCACCCGCGCAACGATCCGGAGATGGAGTCGAGCAAGGGTCGCGCGGCCCTTGCCCGGTTTGCCTCGCTGCATCCGTACGCGTTGGACGCGAAGGCCGAGGTGATCATCGAGCACTTCCGGCAGAAGACCGCGGGCAAGATCGATGGGCAGGCCAAGGCGATGGTGGTGACCCGGTCGCGGCTGCACGCGGTGCGGACGCAGGCGGCGCTGGCGGCATACATCGCGAAAAAGGGGTACGACCAGGGGGAACGTCCGCTGAGGACCTTGGTGGCTTTCTCGGGATCGCTGATGGATCCGGACGCACCGGAGGCTCCGGCCGTGACGGAGGCCTCGATCAACGGATTCTCTGAGGGGCAGCTGCCGAAGAAGTTCCACGGGCCGGAGTACCAGGTGCTCGTGGTCGCAGAGAAGTACCAGACCGGGTTCGACGAGCCCCTGCTGCACACCATGTACGTCGACAAGAAGCTGTCCGGCGTGGCAGCCGTGCAGACGCTGTCGCGGCTGAACCGCACGCATCCGGGCAAGGAAGACACGTTCGTCCTGGACTTCGCCAACTCGGCAGATGAGATCAAGGCGGCGTTCGAGCCGTTCTTCGAGGAGTCGTTCTCCACTCCGACCGATCCGCAGGCGCTGGCGACGATGGAGCACGACCTGATGGCGGCTGGGGTGCTGTCGATGCCGGAGATGGAGGCGACGGTCGCAGCGTTGCTGTCCGAGGATCCAGCTTTGCAGTCTGTGCTGTATGCGAACCTCGAGCCGGCGGTCGGGCGGTTCGCGGCGCTCGAGGCGGAAAGGGCGGAGGAGTTCCGGCGGACGCTGGAGCACTTCTGCCGGGCGTACGCGTTCGTCGCTCAGGTCATGCCGTGGGCCGACACCGACTGGGAGCGGCTGTTCCTCTATGGCCGGCTGCTGCTGCTGGAGCTGCCGCCGGGTGAGAACAGCCCCATGCCGCAGATCTCGAAATCGGTCCAGCTGACGCACCTGCGGATCGCGGTCACCTCGGAAGCCGCTATCGAGCTGGCCGGATCGGACGCGCCCGGGGTGGCGTTGCCGGGCGAGGGCAAGGGTTCGCTGACCGAACCGATGCTGGACAAGCTGTCGGCGCTGATCTCGGCGATGAACGACAAGTACGGCGCCGACCTCGGGGAGGCCGACAAGGTCTGGGTCGACCAGCAGTGGGTTGTCGTCAAGGAGGACGATGAGATGCGCGAAGTCGCCCTGAACAACGACCGCAGCCAGTTCGAGATGGTGCTCGAGCAGAAGGTGAAGGACCTGCTGATCGACAGGCACGACAAGAACGGGGTGCTGTTTGACCTGTTCTTCTCGAACCCGGACTTCCAGGTCTCGCTGGTTCGCTATCTGGCGGGCACCTACGACGAGTTCCGCAAAGAATCGATGGCCTGACGATGGCATTCATCCGGCCACGCAGCCGCGTCACTCTCCACAGCGGCGGCGCGTCGGTGCGTAACAAGCGACTCACCGGAGTCACAGCCTCGGAACGCGCCACGGCCCCGGGCAAGGACATCCGCGACATCGGTCCGGACAAGGGCCCGAGGAAGTGTCGTGCCTGCTCGAAGCCGATCGGACGACCGAGAGTGGCTCACTGCGACTCGTGCCTTGCCGACCGGCGGCTTGTGAAGGCCGTTCGTGCTGACCTCAAGCGACTCGGGTTGCCACGACTCGGCGCTGCGGTGAGCAAGGGGTCGCCGATGTGGAAGAAGAGGAAGCAGGCCGAGGCTGCTCTCCGGCGCTTGGGAAGGGGCACGACCCTTGCCCGCTCAGGCGTACCCGCGAAGGCGGCGAAGAACGAGCAGCCAACACCGGTTCGTGAACTGAGGCCCGTGACCGCCACCTGCCCACGGTGCTTCGTTGCTCTGCCAACGACCGGCCAGTGTGATGCCTGCACGTGACGGACGGGTTGTCAGTGCCAACGCCTATCGTCTGTCATAGTTGACAACCACGATCTGGAGGTGCGCACATGGGATCGTCCACGACTGAGTACATGACGCCGTCCGAGCTCACCGAAGAGCTTCGCCGTCTCGAAGCAGAGCTCGGCATGACCGTCGACCTTGCTGAACACCTCGCTGCTGCGGACGCGCTCGACGCCGACCTGTACCAGGTGCTTCGCCGTATCCGAGACCTAAGGTGGCTCCAGACCGCGTGAGTACGCTTGAGGAGGAATCCGCAGCGTTCGCTCGTCGCATCTCCGACGCTGTGTCATCCTTCATCGGCCAGACGGTGCCATTCAAGGCGACGAGTAGTGGTTCACGTTTCGTGGTGTCCGACGACACGGACGGAATCGCAATCCCAATCGGTGAAGTGGGCACTCTCGCGTTGGAGGTGAACTACCGATGTGAACTCGACGGTGCGGGTCGATACCTCAAGGTGTTGAACTCCAAGGTCGCCGTCTATGCCGGGAGCCGCCCGAAGGGCGATCCCCTCTTCAGGTACGAGTACGTCCACGATCAAGGTGATGGGCTTCCAGCCGGGCATCTGCACGTCCACGCTCATCGTGATCAGTTCACCCGCGTAATGACACTCGCCGCCGTCTCGGGTGTGTCTCGCAGGCAGGCTGCCCCTGACTCCGAGCTTGAGGCAGCACGGATGTCACGGATCCACTTTCCCACGGGCGGCCATCGGTTTCGTCCGACGATCGAGGACGTACTTCAGATGATCGAAGAGGAGTTCGGAGCCAAGCCAGGCCCTACCTGGCGTGGAGTCCTCCGGACCAACCGCGTTCAGTGGCGCCGCCACCAAACGGGGGCCGCCGTCCGCGACTGCCCGAGCGAAGCAGTGCGGGTGCTCGAGGAGCTCGGCTACGTAGTTTCTGCGCCAACGGAGGGTCCTGCGCCAGATCGAGAGGATCGCCTCGCGGCGTTCTGATCAGAGCACTCAGAGCCATAACCCTTGACCTATAACACGCCCGAGATGCATGACGTCGGCTAATTCTTAGAATGAACTGCCGTTCTTACAAGATTGCGTGCATCTCGACAGTTCAATCTTGGCTGCATCTCGACATCAGTGTCGAGATGCAGCGAAGAGTGCTTGATGTCGTGCGGGGCACTTTGCAGAGATCGGCTCGTCCGGTGGGGTCGTGCAGTCTCCGTGCGTGGCCCTCCGGCGTGGTCTCAGGTGATTGTTTGTGCGCGGAGGCGGAGGGCGTTGCCGATGACGCTGACGCTCGATAAGGCCATGGCTGCGGCGGCGATGATCGGTGAGAGCAGGACTCCGAAAACGGGGTAGAGGACGCCGGCGGCGATGGGGACGCCGAGTGCGTTGTAGACGAACGCGAAGAACAGGTTCTGTCGGATGTTGCGCATGGTTTTCTCGGAGAGTTCGCGTGCACGGACGATGCCGGTGAGGTCGCCCTTGAGGAGGGTGACTCCAGCGCTCTCCAGGGCGACGTCGGTGCCCGATCCCATCGCGATGCCCACGTCAGCGGCAGCCAGTGCGGGGGCATCGTTGACGCCGTCGCCAGCCATCGCGACCACGCGGCCTTCGCCCCGGAGCTTGGTGACGATGTCGCTCTTGTGGTCGGGCAGGACTTCAGCTTCAACCTGGTCGATGCCGAGCGTCTTGGCCACAGCGTGGGCGGTGACTTTGTTGTCGCCGGTGAGCATGACGATCCGGATGCCTTCCTCCCGCAGTGCCTTCAGCGCGGCCGGCGTGGTGGCCTTGATGGGGTCTGCGATCGCGAAGAGGCCTACGAGCCAGCCATCGGCTCCCATGTAGATGACGGTGGCTCCGTCGCCGCGCAGCTCGTCGGCACGGTCCCTGAGATCGGCGGTGTCGATGTGGTGGGAGTTGAGGAAGTCGGAGCTGCCGAGGACCAGGACTCGCCCTTCGACGGTGCCGATGACGCCGCGGCCGACTGGTGAGTCGAAGTCTGTGACGTCGGGGACGGGCAGGCTCCGGACGGTGGCGGCTTCGACGATGGCCAAGGCGAGCGGATGCTCGGAGGCACGCTCGACACCGGCCGCGAGGCGCAACAGGTCGTCCTCGGGCCACTCGCCGGTGGTGATGATGCCGGTGACGGTGGGCCGGCCCTCCGTAAGGGTCCCGGTCTTGTCGACAACGAGGGTGTCGACCTTCTCCATACGCTCGAGCGCCTCGGCGTTCTTGATCAGCACGCCTAGTCCCGCGCCGCGGCCGACGCCGACCATGATCGACATGGGTGTGGCCAGTCCGAGTGCGCAGGGGCAGGCGATGATCAGCACGGCGACGGCAACGACGAGGGCGTGTGCCAGTTTGGGGTCGGGTCCGACCAGGCCCCACACGATGAACGCGATGATGGCGATGACGATGACGACGGGCACGAAGATGCCGGCGACCTTGTCGGCCATCCTCTGGATGGGTGCGCGGGAGCGTTGCGCTTCTGAGACCATGGCCACGATCCGGGACAGCATGGTGTCGATCCCGACCTTTTCGGCTTCCATCATCAGCGCGCCGCTGCCATTGATGGTGCCGCCGATGACGGGGTCGCCGGTGGTCTTGGTGACCGGCATCGACTCGCCGGTGACCAAGGACTCATCGACAGCGGAACGGCCATCGATGACGGTCCCGTCGACGGGGACGGCTTCGCCCGGGCGGACGCGGAGCCGGTCGCCGCGTTGGACGGCGTCCAGCGGGATCTCTTCGTCGTCGCCGCTGTCGGTGATGCGACGGGCCGTCTTGGGGCTGAGGTCGAGCAGTGCCTTGATCGCCCCGGAGGTTTGCTCGCGGGCCCGCAGCTCGAGCACTTGGCCGAGGAGGACCAAAGTGGTGATCACGGCAGCGGCCTCGAAGTACACGTCGACGGTGCCGTCGTCGCTGCGGAAAGAGGTGGGGAAGATCCCCGGCGCGAGTGTCGCGACGAGGCTGAACAGCCAGGCGATGCCGGTGCCCATCGCGATCAGGGTGAACATGTTGAGGTTACGGGTCCGGACCGAGGCCCAGCCGCGCACGAAGAAGGGCCACCCGGCCCAGAGCACGACCGGGGTGGCCAGTAGCAGTTGCGCGCACACCGAGGCGGTGGCCGGGATCAGGTCGTGCAGCCACGGGACGAAGTGGCGGCCCATCTCGAGGATGACGATGGGGATCGTCAAAGCGGTAGCGACCCAGAAGCGGCGGGTCATGTCGGCCAGTTCCGGACTGGGCCCGGCGTCAGCGGTAACAGTGACCGGTTCCAGGGCCATCCCACAGATCGGGCACGACCCGGGGCCGGGTCGGCGGATCTCGGGATGCATCGGGCAGGTCCACTCCGCGACCTCACCCCGCACTGGCGAGGTCGCGGGGGGGATGCCGCCTGGGCCGCCGACGGCTTGGGCATAGGCGGATGGGTCCTGCTGGAACCGGTCGCGGCACCTCTGGGAGCAGAAGTGGTATGCCGTGCCGTCGTGCTCGAGGGTCAGCACGCTCTCGCGGTCGACGTCCATCCCACAGACGGGGTCGGTCGCGCCCGGTCGGGTGGGCACGTTGTCGTGCGGGGCGAGTTGGTGTTCGTGCTGCATGTCCGCTGCTCCTGACGGGCGCTCGGGATGTCCCTGAAATGAAGGGCCGGATCGTGTGGGTCAGCGACGGCTGGCGGCGTAGCCGGCGTCGGTGACCGCGCGGATGACGTCTGCGTCGTCGACTGGGAGATCGCTGGTGATCGTGAGTTCGCCGTTGGCGGCGTCGACGGTCAGGTCACGGACACCGGTCACCTTGGACACCTCCTCACGCACGCTGCTTTCGCAGTGCGCGCACGTCATTCCGGTCACGAGATAGGACTGGGTCGAGGTCATGGTTGACACCCTCTCTGCTTCGGGGAAACGCTCCCAGTATACCCCCATGGGGTATATGTTCGTTCGGTGTTCACATGGCGATGCGGTGGTCTCAGTGTTTGGGTTGGTTGTTGCCGTGGTTCATCCAAGCCATCATCAGGCCCATCATGAGCAGGCAGCCGGCGGCGTAGATCAGGCCGCCGAGGCCGAGGCGGCCGGTGGCGATGAGGACACCGACGAGCAGCACCATGGGCAGGCACATCAGCCACATGAGCCAGTGATGGCGGGCACCGTGGTTCGTGCGTGGCGGCTGGGTGTCCTCAGGGGCCGACGTGCTGGTCGGGGTGGTGAAGGCGACGTACTCGTCGGGTCGTCGTGCCGAGTGGTTCATCGTTGATCTCCTTGGGGTTACTCCAGGGGCGTGCCGCCTCGGTGTTCTCAGCCTGGAAGGCCGTTGCCGAGGTGGGGCCGTGGTGGCGTGAAGGTCTGGTCAAGATCGCGTCGCCGGATCAGGGCAGGAGGTTCTCGGTGGTGGTGCCGCCATCGAGGGTGCGCAAGACCTTGCTGTCGGCGACGACGACGATCTCGAGGCCCCCGTCGCTGCCGCGCCGCGCATGCAGCGCCTCGGCAGGGCCGATGCGTGTGGGGTTGAGACTCCAGGTGGCTCCGGCGTCGCTGCTGACGCCCAACTGCCCGGTTGTGGTGGCGATGACGATGGTCTTCTCGTCGGCCCAGGTGACGGCCAGGGCGGTCCCGGGCGGGGACAGTGGTCGCCAGGTGCTGCCGGTGTCGCTGCTGGCCAGGAGCCCGGCTTCGGTGGTGGCGAGCAGGGTCCCCGAGGTGGGGGCCGCAGCCAGTGTGCGCGGCGGAGCCGGGATCGAGCGGGTGGTCCACGTCGTGCCGTCGGTGCTCGACCGAAGGACACCGTCGAAGCCGACCACCGCGGCAGGGCCGGCGGTCAGGGCGTGGAAGTCGGACTGGCCGCCGCGGGAGGCCACTCGCCAGGTTCGGCCGGCATCGGTGGAGGTGATGAGTCCGACCGGCTGTGGGAGATCGACCCCGGCGCCGGGGTGTCCGGAGGCGTAGTAGGTGCCGTCGGGGGCGACGGCAAACCCCATCAGGTCGATGACCTGGCCGTTCTGAACCAACTCGCTGTTGACGTGGCGGAAGAGTCCTTCGTGGGTGGCCAGGAGGAGTTCCCCGGAGTTGGGGTCGCGGGCCACGGCGTGGATGTGGGTGATCGCCACGGGAGGCCGGCTCGACGAAGTCTCCGCCGGGGACGTTGCCGCGGCCGTGGCGGCGGGCGCTGTGGCAGGGGACCCGCCGCGTGCCGAGGGGGTGGCGGCGCCCGTGGAACCACAGGCGGTCAGCACGGCCAGTGTCGCGAGGGCGCTACCGGCGAGGAGGAACCGACGGCGGGCGCGGGTGTTCATGTCGCGTACTCCAGCGCGATCATCATGCCGGCTTCGGCGTGGTAGATGTTGTGGCAGTGGATCATCCAGTCGCCGGCGTTGTCGGCGTCCAGGTCGATCGCGAAGGACTGCATCGGCGCCATGAGGACGGTGTCCTTGCGCAGCCCGGAGGGCAGGGCGAAGGTGTGCCCGTGTAGGTGCAGCGGGTGGGTCATCATCGTCTGGTTCGTGGCGTTGATCCGCAGCCGCTGGCCAGCCTTGACGGTCAGTGGTTCGTTCTCCCCGAACTTGGCGCCGTTCATGCCCCATTGGTAGGGCTTCATCGAGCCTTGCAGCGCCAGGTCCACGGTGGCATCCGGGGCCCTGTCCGGTAGTTTCGCGGACTCCGCCGGCCGCAGCTGGGAGCCGATGAGGACCTGCCCGGACAGCTCCGCCGGAGCGGCGTCGACGGCGGGCGCGCTGCCGCTGCCGGTGCGGACCACCGCGATCGCCTGGCCGCCGCTGGTTTTGCCGAACGGGCGGGCCACGAGCGGGAACACGCCGTCGCCGAGGGTGACGATCGCGTCATAGCGTTCACCCATCCCGATGTAGAACGCGCCGACCTCGGTCGGTTCGACGGCGTGGCCGTCACTGTGGGTGATCGTCAGCCGGTGTCCGCCAAGCGTGACGGTGAAGATGGTGTCAGAGGCGGCATTGATGACGCGCAACCGGATCCGCTGACCCGGCTTGGCGGTCAGGACATCGGGGTCGGTGGGTGGTTTGCCGTTGATCAGGAAGAACGGGTAGGTCACGTCCCCGGCATCTCCCCACGGGGGCGTACCCATCGACATTCCGCCCATCGACCCATGGTCCATGCCGCCCATCGACCCGTGGTCCATCCCGCCCATGCCGCCGGAGGAGGCGGGGCCGCCGTCGGCGATGAGTTTCTTGAGGACGTCATCGGGTGTGGTGCCGGTGCCGTCGATCCAGTCATCGAGGACGACGATCCACTCGGCGTCATAGTCGCCGGCTTCGTTCGGGTCGTCGATGATCATCGGTGCGTACAGGCCTCGGTCGAGCTGGACCCCGACGTGGGGGTGGAAGAAGTAGGTGCCCGGGTCGGGTGCGGTGAACTCGTACACGTATTTGGTTCCGGAGCTGATCGGGTCCTGGGTCAGGCCGGGCACGCCGTCGGCGGCGTTGCGCAGCCGGATCCCGTGCCAGTGGATCGTGGTGTCGGCCGGGAGCTGGTTGTCCAGGGACACCCGCAGGAAGTCCCCGGCAGTGGCCCGGACCAGCGGCCCGGGGAGGGTCCCGTCGTACGCCCAGGTCGACACGATTCGACCGCCGAGGTCGAGACTGACCGGCTTGGCCACCAAAGTCTTCTCGACGAGACGTTGGCTCGGGGACGGGGAGAGCGGGGCAGGGGCGCCGAAGGTGCGCGACGGCATACCTGCCTTCCCCGGCGCCGGTGTGGTGCATGCCGCCACGGTGGCGGTGGCGGCGATGCCGAATCCGCCGAGGAGGATGTTGCGTCGCGAGAGCAGGGGGGAGGTCATGGTGCCTTTCACGGTGGGGTCAGTGGCCATCGACGATCAGGCGGCGTCGTTGCTCGTATTCCTCGACGCTCACCTCGCCGCGCGCCAGGGATTCCTTGAGCAGCGTCAACGGATCGGGGCGATCCATGCCGCCCCCCTGCCGATTCCGGGCCGGGAGCAGGGCGCGGACCACCAGGACCACGGCGATCCAGAACGTCAGGGTTCCGGCGGCCATCAGCAGCCACATCCACCAGCCCATGCCGTACCCGTTGCCCCACATCATCGGTGCTCTCCTAACGCTGTCTGGTCGGCCTCGAGGAGGCGGACATGACCACTGTCCGTGGGCGACCTCAAGGCCCGGCCGTGGTCACGTTGAGATTTGACGAAGATCGTCCCCTGAGAAGGCCGGGAGTGGACGAGGTTCGCTCTTGAGCCGGGAGACTGAGGCGGTGAGCACGAACCCCACACCACCACCGACAAGGGTGCTGGTCATCGAGGACGAGACCACGCTGGCCGGCCTGATCGCCGCCTACCTGTCCCGGGCCGGGTACGCCACGACGACCGTCCACACCGGACCCGACGGGGTGCAGGCCGTGCGCGAACACGCCCCCGACGTCGTCATCCTCGACCTGGGGTTGCCCGGGCTGGATGGCATCGAGGTATGCCGCCAGATCCGAACCTTCTCCGACTGCTACGTCATTGTCGTCACCGCCCGCAAGGACGAGGTCGACACCCTCATCGGCCTGTCCGTGGGCGCGGACGACTACGTCACCAAACCGTTCAGCGTCCGCGAACTCCTCGCCCGCGTCCAGACCGTGCTGCGCCGCCCCCGGAGCGGGCCCACGAGCGCATCAGAGACCCCGAGCAGCGAACCGATCCGAGTGGTCGGGATACTCCGTGTTGACTTTAACGGTCATCGCGTCCACCTGGCCGACACCGAGGTGGCCCTCACTCCGACGGAACGGGACCTCCTCATCACGCTGGCTCGACGACCCACGATGGCCTTCACCCGTCGCCAGCTCATCGATGACATCTGGGGAACCGACTGGGTCGGGGACGAGCACCTCGTCGATGTCCACGTTGCCCACCTGCGCCGCAAACTCGGCGACGACCCCGACACCGGCCGCTACGTCACGACCGTGCGAGGCATCGGCTACCGGATGGGACAAGGATGACCACCACCCACAGTCCCTCGTCGACCGGCCTCGCGACCAGGCTCCTGGCCGGGCAGGCCATCGTCCTGGTGGCCGGCGCGCTGACCGTGGGACTGGTCGCAGCCGTCATCGGACCCCCGATCTTCCACCAGCACCTTCTCGAAGCCGGACACCAGCAGAACTCCCCCGAGCTCGTGCACATCGAGATGGCCTACCGCGACTCATCCCTCATCTCCGTTGGGATCGGTCTGCTCATCTCGCTGCTCGCCGCAGGCGCCGTCACCTGGTTCCTCACCCGCCGACTGCGCCGCCCCCTCGAGCAAGTCACCCACGCGGCCCGCGAACTGACCCTCGGGCACTACGCCACACGCGTCCCTGCGATCGCTGCCGGCACCGAACTCGAAACGCTCGCCGCAGCCTTCAACACCATGGCCGCCCGGCTCGACAGCGTCGAAGACACCCGTCGCAGAATGCTCTCGGACCTGGCCCACGAACTCCGCACCCCCATCGCCACCATCAGCGCGTACCACGAAGGCCTCCACGACGGCGTAACCAGCCTCGGTCCCGAGTCCAGGGCCGCACTGGAGGAACAAACCCAACGGCTGGCCCGTCTCGCCGACGACATCGACGAAGTCTCCACCGCAGAGGAAGGCCGACTTGCGCTCGACCTCCGCAGCCACCACGTGTCCCACCTGCTCTGGGCCGCACACGAAGGCATCCGCGACCGGTACGCCGCCAAAGGCGTGAATCTCCTCGTCGACGATCGACCAGTGGCCGGACTCCAGGTGCTGGTGGACAGAAGCCGCATCGGACAGGTCCTGACCAACCTCCTGAACAACGCCCTACGCCACACCCCGGCTGGCGGCACCGTGATCATCTCGGCCGTCAGCGACCGCGACCACGTCAGCATCACCGTCAGCGACAACGGTGACGGCATGACCCCCGAGCAGCTCGAGCACGCCTTCGAGCGGTTCTACCGAGCGGACTCCGCCCGCACGCACGACCGCACCGGCTCAGGCATCGGCCTGACGATCAGCCGGGCCATCATCAACGCCCACGGCGGCAGCCTCACCGCAGCCAGCTCAGGCCCGGACCAAGGAAGCACGCTCACCATCAACCTGCCTACCCCGTAGCGGCACCCAGATCGGCGCGTCAGCTGCCTCGGCGGCGAGCGAAGCAGACATAACGTCACGTTTGGTCACCCGGAGCAGGGCAACGCTGCGCGTTATTGCTGCAATAGTCACGCCACTTTGCAATCTTCGCTGCATCTCGACACCTATGAAACTGTCGAGATGCAGCCAAGACCGCACGATGTCGTGCGGCGAACATTGCAGAGATCGTCCCGCTCGGTGGAGTCGTGCAAGATCGCCCTCGCGCGCCAAGGCTAGCCACGTCCTCAATGCGGCATGAGCGGATGTCCGGGTTTAGTCGGTAACGACGGAAGCGCGGCTCGCTCCACCCACTGTTCGACGCCGCATGAGCAGCTCGAGCAGCGCGGCGTTGATCAGGACCGAGGTGACGTAGGCAAGTCCGAACACGAGGGCCGACCCCGAGAGGAAGAACGGGTCACCCGCGGCGATGTTGCCAACCAGGTAGAGCGGGACGCCGGCAACGACGAGCGACGGCAGGGCTCCAATGAGCGCGAGGACGCCAAGAACCGTCAACACCAGTTCCATGGGTTGTCCGAAGTCCGATGTTGGAAGAATGAGGCTCGGGGTCAGGGCCAGCATGACGGCTGCATAGACCCGCGTTGGCCTGCTGATGCTCACGCCATCAGTTTCGCAGACGACGTCGGTTGCCAGCGTCGTGTTGTGGCCAACTGCCTGACGTTGTCACCCCTAGGCGGCATATCAGGGCGGTGCTCAACGCCCGCGGCGGGGCGTTCTGAGCAGTTCGATGGTGCAGGTGGGGCCGGCCGCATGGGCAAGGCGCCGGTCGCCAGTGAGCAACGTCGCATCCAGCGCCTCGGCCAGGGCGACGTAGGCGGCGTCGTAGGTGGTCACGTTGTCCCGCAGCTCCCAACAGCGTGGTAGCAGCGCCAGATGCGAGGCGCGGTGCATGGGCAGCGCCCCGAGGTCTGTCATGGCCAGATCCGCCCGGCGGTTGTCGAGCATCCCGGCACGGTTCTGTCGACGCAGTACAGAGGCGACCTCAAGGTCGACCAGTTCTGGGGCGGCCAACGTCTCACCCCGCAGCCGGGTGCGAGCGGCATCCCCGTCCGGGCCGTCATCGGCCAACGCGACCGCAAGGACGCTGGCGTCAACGACGAGCACGATCCCCCTGCACAGCCTTGACCGCGTCTGCGAGCGGGACAGATCCGCCGGAGCGCCCGCCGGCCCGGTCGAGGACCTCCTCCAAAGTCGGCTGGCTGGCCTCAGCGATCAGCCGGGAACGCAGGTACTCCTGCAACGACTGGTGCGCGGCTGCGGCCCGTTGGCGCAACACCGCATGGGTGCTCTCGGGCACATCCTTGATCTGAACACTCGGCATGGCGCCATTATGGCGCTACAAGCGCCGATTCACAACCGCCCGACCATCGGCATGAGGGCGAGACTCCGGGTGCGCGCCTTCCCCAAAGGCCTGCCCTTGCGGGCGAGGCGACCGCCCATAACGGGCTCATCCCAATCGAGGGTGTAGTCGCGGTCTGGAAGTCGCCGGCTTTGAGTAGTGGCCTAGCGATAGTTGATGAGGTTTCGGAACCCACGCGCGGAAGTCACAGAGGTGTTCGAGTCATCCGTTGATCGCCTTGGCCGGGGCGTCGTAGGTGCCGGGCGGTCACGCTCTTAGCATGCTGACGCTCAGCTCGGGAGGCCCAGCTCACCATGAGTTTGTTACTTACCCTACCGGTAGGTAGAGTTGTCGATATGAGTACTAGTGCACCTGCCCACCGACCGTCGGCGCGAGGCGGCGTTCTCGCCAGCACTCTTGCGTGGGCCCGCACTGGCGCCTCTGTCTCCCTGGTGTCCGCAGCTCGCGCTGCAGGAATCACTAAGGCTGGCCTGATGTACCACTTCCCAACCAAGGAAGCACTGATGACCGCCGTCATCGATTACCTCCTCGACGGCTACGAGCGGGATCTGGCCGCCCGCCTGGCTACCACCAACCCAAACGTACCCACGATCAGCGAACGCCTCGCCGCCTACGTTGACTGGGCTTGCGACGGGCCGTTCGACTACGGCGACCTGGTCATGTTCACCGACCCCCGCCTGCGCGAGCCGCTCACCGAGCGATGGAACAGCCGCATGGGGGCCTGGGTCGACGTCCCCGAGACCCTTCCGGCCGACCAGCGGGCCCGCCTCCACGGCGTCCGACTCTTGGCCGACGGCATCTGGCTCAACACCGCCGGCAACGGCATCGCCCTATCCGACGAGGACACCGACGCCATTCGAGCA
Organism: Nostocoides vanveenii; assembly: GCF_039531165.1. Classification (NCBI taxonomy): domain Bacteria; kingdom Bacillati; phylum Actinomycetota; class Actinomycetes; order Micrococcales; family Intrasporangiaceae; genus Nostocoides; species Nostocoides vanveenii. The sequence goes on from NZ_BAAAPN010000104.1 coordinate 82,186, forward strand.
CTCGCACACCACCTCATCCAGGAGAACTCATGACCAAGTGGCTACTGCTCGCGGGGGCCATCCTCAGCGAGGTCGCCGGTTCGCTGTCGCTGAAGGGAGCACTCGATCGACCCGGACTGTACGTGCTCGTCGCGGCTGGCTACATCGCCTCGTTCATTCTCCTCGCCCTCGTTCTGCGTCAGGGCATGGCGCTGGGCGTCGCCTACGGCATTTGGGGCGCCCTCGGTGTCGCCACCACCGCCGTGATGTCGTCGCTGATCTTCGATGAAACCCTCACCGCACTCATGGGCGTCGGCATCGTCCTCATCATTGCCGGCGTCCTCACCGTCGAACTCGGCTCCCAGCACGCGGTCAAGAACCTCGAAGAAGCCACCTGATGGCTTACCTGTTCCTCCTCGGAGCCATCATTGCCGAGGTCAGCGCTACCCTCTCGCTGCGCATGGCAGCTACTGGCGTCCGCGCCTACTACGCCGCCGTCGCCGGCGGCTACCTCCTGGCCTTCGCGTTTCTCACCCTCGCCCTTAATGAGGGCCTGGGCCTCGGTGTCGCTTACGGCATCTGGGCAGCGTCCGGAGTTGCCCTAACGGCCGTCGCGTCCAAAGCCCTCTTCAAGGAGCCGCTCACCGCGCTCATGATGGGCGGCATCGCACTCATCATCGCCGGCGTTCTTCTCGTCGAGCTCGGCGCCCTGCACTGACTGAGATCCCCATCCCCACGACGTCGTCGCTCACAACGGAGCAAGGCCTTGGCAACGGGCTTCTGATGAGGTGTACTCGTTGATCGAAGCGACTCCGGCGCGACGGTGGCTAGATCGTGGTCGAGGTCTTCGGAAGATGACGTTCCACGCCTGACATCCGGAGGTCTGACGTCGTTGCCTGTCGCTACCGCTCGGGCCCGCTTCGCTCGCCCGGACCTGACAACGTTCTGCCGACTCGACTAAGAGATCGCGCGGATAGGTCAGGGTCGTCGGGTGGGTCGGGTGTCCCAGCGGTGGGTCGTCCAGGCTCGGCGGAGCAGGCTTCGGGTGATGATGACCGC